>NZ_VCBQ01000079.1:0-22594 GCF_006386455.1 Paracoccus sp. FO-3
CGGCCTGGGAGACGACTCGCTGGACGGTGGCGCCGATAACGACGTCCTGGACGGCGGCGACGGGGACGATTCCCTGTTCGGCGGCGATAGCGACGACACCCTGCTGGGCGGCGCGGGTAACGATACCCTCGACGGCGGCTACGGCGACGACCGCCTGGAGGGCGGCGACGGCAACGATACCCTGATCGGCTGGGGCGGCAAGGACACCCTGATCGGCGGCCTGGGCGACGATTCGCTGCACGGTGGCGCGGATGACGACCTTCTGGAAGGCGGCGAGGGCCACGACACGCTGCTTGGTGGCGATGGCAACGATACCCTGCTTGGCGGCGAGGGCGACGACGTGCTCGAGGGCGGCCTGGGCGACGATTCGCTGGTGGCCGGCGAGGGCAAGAACACCCTGGTGGGCGGCGCCGGCAACGACACGCTGATCAGCGGCAACGACGACGACGCGCTTTACGGCGGCGAGGGCAACGATTCCCTTGATGCCGGCCATGGCAACAACCTCATCGATGGCGGGGACGGCGACGACTACCTGATCGGCCGCTCGGAAAACGACACGCTTTACGGTGGCGCCGGCAACGATACGCTGCTTGCCGGCACCGGCGACGACCTCCTGGAGGGCGGCGAGGGCAACGACAGCCTGGAAGCCAGTGCCGGCACCGACACCCTGCTGGGCGGCGGGGGCAACGACACGCTGCATGGCGGGGCCGGCGACGACCTGCTGGATGGTGGGGCCGGCGCCGATAGGCTGACCGGCGGCCAGGGCATCGACCGCTTCGTCGTCGATGCCGGGGGCGACGTGATCACCGATTTCGACGCCAACACCGGCATGGGCGACGGGCAGGCCAACAACAACGAATTCGTCGATCTTGCCGCCTTCTACAACGAGAACACGCTGGCCACCTGGAACGCCGCCAATCCGGGGCAGACCTACAAGAACGCCCTGCATTGGCTGCGCGCGGACCAGGGCGACGGTGTGCTGGATGCGGTCGGCGGGCTGCGCATTCTGGACGGCACCGGCAATGCCGTCCAGGCCGACAAGCTGACCACCGAGAACACCGGCGTCGTCTGCTTCCTGCGCGGCACCCTGATCAAGACCGAGGATGGCGAGGTTCCTGTCGAGAAGCTGGAACCGGGCATGAAGGTGATGACGCTGGACCACGGCTACAAGGCGCTTTCCTGGATCGGCAAGCGCGTGCTGTCGGCCGCGGAACTGGCCGAGCAGCCCAAGCTGCGCCCGATCCGCATCCGCGCCGAGGCCCTGGGCGAGAACCTGCCCGAGCGCGACCTGATCGTCTCGCCCCAGCACCGGGTGCTGCTGCGCTCGGTCGTGGCGCGGCGGATGGTCGGCGAGGCCGAGGTTCTGCTGGCCGCGCGCCATCTGATCGGGCTGGAAGGCGTCGAGGTGGTCGAGGACATGCAGGAGGTGGAATACTGGCACTTCATGTTCGACCGGCACGAGGTGGTCTTCTCGAACGGGGCGCCCACGGAAAGCCTGTTCACCGGCCCCGAGGCGATGAAGGCGCTGGGGGCGGAGGCTCGGGAAGAGATCTTCACGCTCTTCCCGGAACTGGCCGAGCCCGAACGCGAGGTGCCCGTCGCAGCCCGGCTGCTGTTGCGCGGCCGGCAGGGGCGGCACCTGGTGCAGCGCTTGGTCGTCAATGGCAAGCAACCGTTCACCTGGGGCAAGGTGGGCTGATGCCGACCGGGGCGCGGGCCAAGCCCCACGCCCCGGACCATGGCGACCTGGCGGGCGGATGGGACGGAAACAACCGTCGCGCCGACCGCAAGGCCCTGGCGGTGGCCGAGCAGCGCCGACAGGGCCCCAATCACCGAAGCGGCAGGGGCATCTTGCCGCCTGGACCAGGAAGGCCGGCAGCACCGCCCCGCGCGGGGCGGTTCTGGAACGGCTGCACCAAAGCGTCACGGTGCGAACCGGCTGCGGCACGCTCCTCGCATCGCCTTGCGGCGGAGACCGGCGCGGCGCGGCAGACCGTGGCTGTCACGGAACAGATCCGCAGAGCCGATACGGAACCGGAGGCCGACATGCTTGCAGAACACACCCCCGTCCAGATCCGCCGCAGCGGGGCCATGGTGCCCGTGCAATCCTTGCGCGCCGGAGATGTCCTTTACGACCCGCTGTCCGACGATCATGTCGAGATCCTGGGCATTTTCGGCTGCTGCTCGCTCGAGGCGCAGGGCCTGCTTTTCGGCGTCGCGCAGGGCCGCCTGGGTCCGGGCTGCCCCACGCACGGGCTTGCGCTATCGCGGCGCCGGCCGATCCTGGTTCCGGGAGCGCCGGAGGGGAATGAGGACCAGCCCCGCCTTGGCCCGCCGACCGCCCAGCGGATCGGCATCCCGCTGCCAGAGGACGCCATGCTGTTCGCCATCTTTCCCGAACGCGACCGCTTCATGATGTCCTGCGGGTTCTGCCTGCGCGTCCTGGCGCCCTGTCCATCCCATTTGCATTGAAGGAGCCACCCCATGGAAAAGGTCATGCGCGATGAATTCTGCCGATTCGACAGCGATCACGCGGGCGGCTTTCCGATGGGGACCGTCATCCTTGCGGTTCTGACGGCCCTTGCGGCCGGTGGACTGGCCTGGTGGATGGGCTGGGGGCTGGTATGGATCATCGTCACCTATTGCCTGACCGGCTCGGCGACGTTGGTGGCGCTTGCCTGGCACAACGCGAACCATGTCCCCGGTGATCATGCCGGGCGCTGCGGGCGTCTTTGCGCGGGAGAGGCCGAAGAGCCGGCCCGCCCCGCCGTCGCAGGAAGCCGGTTGCGATAACGCCCTGCAAGCAGGGCCGCGACAGCGGGGGCGCGCCGACTGCGCAACGATACCGCCTGTTGCCTGGCCCGCCAGACGCGCAACGGGGCGCCCCTTGGTCGTCACCCGCAAGCCCTTCGGCAGCCCGGCCCAGGCGCCGGTCGAAAGGGTCCGCCCAACATCAACATGCTATGCGGTCCTGCGTGCCGCCGCAGCCGGCGCCGTCGTCGCGGCGGGGCTGCATCCCGCCGCATCGGGCACGCGCGCGCCAAGGGCGATGCCCAGATCTTGCGCCTGGCGAGCCGCCGGCGTCCGGGACAGGCGGCGGCCCCTCGCTTTTGCCGGGCTGAAATTTGCCTTGGCGATCCCGGAACTTCATGGGCTCGGCCTTTGCCGCAGCCTGAGTTCCCGGTGAGGGTCGAAGGGCGGCGATCCGCCCTTTCAGCCCCCCGAAGGGCAAGACAGCGATTGCGGGGGCGGCGGTGAAATCATAACATTCCTGCCTATCGACAGGATTGCCTTGGTCTTCGCTCATGACAATATGGACCCCCGACCCCAGCGCCTTGCATCGCCCGGCCTATCTTTCCTTGGCCGAGCAATATGCGCGGGCGATCCGCGACGGCCAATTGCCCGCCGGAACCCGCCTGCCGCCCCAGCGCCGGCTGGCCGACGATCTGGGCCTGTCGGTCCAGACCGTCTCGCGCGCCTATGAGGAGCTGATCCGCCGCGGCCTGGTGGTGGGAGAGGTCGGGCGCGGTTCCTTCGTGCTGCCCCCCGGCTCGGAAAATACCCCGCCCTACCTGGCCGAGCGGCTGGGCGAGCTGGTGGACCTGTCGATCCTCAAGCCCGTCACCGAGCGGATGCATGTCGAGACCTTTCGCGAGGGGCTGCATTGGGTCGCCGAGAACCTGCCCGTCCCGGCGGCGTTGTCGTTCCGGCCGAACTCGGTGCTGCCGCAGCACCGGCAGATCGCCGCGGACTGGCTGCGCCGCAAGGGGATCGAGGCGGCGCCCGAAAACATCACCCTCACCGACGGCGCCACATCCGCCATCACCACCGCGGTGATGAGCGCGGTGCCCGCGGGCGGCACGCTGGCCGCCGCCGCGCTGACCCATCACCTGCTGATGCCGCTGTGCAAATACCTGGGCCTGCACCTGGAAGGGCTGCCGGTGGACGAGGATGGCATCGTGCCCGAGGCGCTGGACCACCTGGCGCGCAAGGGCAGCCTGCACGCGCTTTACATGCAGCCGGCCGCGATCAACCCCATGGCGATCATGAGCAGCGCCGAGCGGCGCGCCGAACTGGCCGCCATCGCCCGCCGCCACGACCTGCTGATCGTCGAGAACGACATGCTGAACGCGATGATCCCGGACCGGCCGCCCCCCATGGCGGTGCTGGCGCCCGAGCGGGTGCTGCATATCAACGGCTTCACCAAGACCACGCTGCCGGGGCTGCGGGTGGCCTGGCTGCTGTCGCCGCCGCGGCTTGCCTCGGCCACCGCCAACCGGCACCTGGTGACGAACTGGATGGCCACCCCCGCCATGGTCGAATTGCTGAGCCATTGGATCGGCGACGGCACCGTGGACCGGCTGATCCTGTGGCAGCGCGAGGCGCTGGCCATCCGCCATGGCATCGCGCGCGAGGTTCTGGGCGCGGCCCCCTTTCGCGCCCATCCGCAAAGCCTGCACATCTGGCTGGAACTGCCCCCCGGCCGCGACGAAGAGGAATTCGTGGCCCAGGCCCGCCAGCGCGGCGTCGCCGTCGCCTCGGGCCGCGCCTTCCGGCTGAGCGAGCGGGGCCGGCGCGACGCAGTGCGAATCGCGCTGGGTTCGACCGGGACGGAAGAGCTGCGCCGCGGCCTTGCCCTGGTGGCCGAAACCCTGGGCGGCAGCGCGGAACCCCTGCTGCCGCTGATTTGACAGGCAGATTGCCCCGGAAAATTGTCATGATATTATTTAAATATTGACCTGATTTAATCTCGCTGCAAAGTTCCTCTGGACAGCAAGGGGGACGCTTTTGGACCAGCCGATCATTCGCATCCAGAACCTGCGAAAGTCCTTCGGGACGCTGACCGTCATTGACGGGCTGAACTTCGACGTGATGAAGGGCGAAAAGCTGGCGCTGATCGGCCCCTCGGGCTCGGGCAAGACCACCATCCTGCGCATCCTGATGACACTGGAGGACATCTCGGGCGGGCGCATCGAGGTCTGCGGCGAGCCGCTTTACCACATGCAGCGGAACGGCGCCGAGGTGCCGGCGGACGAGGCGCATCTGCACAGGATGCGCCGCCATATCGGCATGGTCTTCCAGCATTTCAACCTGTTCCCGCACAAGTCGGTCTTGCAGAACATCACGCTGGCGCCGATGCTGACCAAGGGCGAGGCCCGCGCCGCGGCCGACAGGCGGGCGCGCGATCTGCTGGACATGGTGGGGCTGGCCGACAAGGCGGATTACATGCCAAGCCAGCTTTCCGGCGGCCAGAAGCAGCGCGTCGCCATCGCCCGCGCCCTGGCCTTGCAGCCGCAGATCATGCTGTTCGACGAGGTGACTTCGGCGCTCGACCCCGAGCTGGTCGAGGAAGTGCTGGAGGTGATGAAGCGCCTGGCCGCCGAGACCGACATGACCATGCTTCTGGTCACGCATGAGATGGGCTTCGCCCGTGATTTCGCCGACCGCGTCCTGTTCTTCGACAAGGGCCGCATCGTCGAACAGGGCCCGCCCGCCCAGCTATTCACCGCGCCGCAAGAGGACCGCACGAAGTCCTTCCTGCGCAAGATCATCGCCGCCGGACAGCGCGTGTGATGCCAACCCGACAGGAGAGAACGATGAAGAAATGCCTGATTGCCGTGGCCTTGCTGGCCGCACCGCTGCCCGCCATGGCCGACAAGCTGGAAGACCTGCAAAAGCAGGGCTATGTCCGCATCGCCATCGGCAACGAGCCGCCCTATACCGCCGTCGCCTCGGACGGCAAGGTCTCGGGGGCGGCGCCGGACGTGGCGCGCGCGGTGTTCGAAAAGCTGGGGATCAAGGACCTGGAGGCCTCGATCGCCGAATATGGCGCGATGATCCCCAGCCTGCAGGCCGGCCGCGTCGATGCGATCACCGCGGGCCTGTTCATGAAGCCCGAGCGCTGCAACGCCGTCGCCTATTCCCAGCCGATCCTGTGCGATGCCGAGGCGCTGCTGGTGCCCAAGGGCAATCCCAAGGGCTTCAAGTCCTATGCCGACATCGCCAACGACGCCTCGGCCAGGATGGGCGCCCCCGGCGGCGGCACCGAGGAAAAGCTGGCACTCGATGCCGGCGTGCCGCGCGACCGGCTGGTCGTGGTGCCCGACCCGCAATCGGGGCTGAAGATGGTGCAGGACGGCCGCATCGACGCCTATTCGCTGCCGGTCCTGTCGCTGAACGACCTGCTGGCGAAATCGGGCGACGCCAACCTGGAAGTCTTTGCCCCGGTCGAGGGCGCCCCGGTCTATTGCGACGGCGCCGCCTTCAACAAGAAGGACACCGCGCTGCGCGACGCCTTCGACGTGGAACTGGCCAAGCTGAAGGAATCGGGCGAATTCGCCCAGATCGTCGAGCCCTACGGCTTCTCGGCGGCCGCGGCCATGTCCACCACCCGCGACGCGCTCTGCGCCGCGCAGTAATATCCGGGGCGGGGGCCGACCCCGCCCATCCCGACAACGGCAAAGGCAGGCTTCGGCGCATGGGCGACTGGGCAGGATATCTGACACTCATCCTTATGGGGGCCTGGGTCACGGTCAAGCTGACCCTGATGGGTTCGGCATTGGCGTTGGTCGTGGCCTTCATCGCCGGGCTCGGCCGCATCTCGCGCCACGCCTGGGTCCGCTGGCTCGCGACCGCCTATATCGAGTTCTTCCGCGGCACCTCGATCTTCGTGCAGCTGTTCTGGATCTATTTCGTGCTGCCGATGACCGGCGCGGAACTGACGCCGATGCAGGCCGGGGTGATGGCCCTAGGGCTGAACGTCGGCGCCTATGGGGCCGAGGTGGTGCGCGGCGCCATCCTGGCCGTGCCGCGCGACCAGCACGAGGCCTGCGTGGCCGTCAACCTGACCCGGTTCCAGCGCATGCGCCACGTCATCCTGCCCCAAGCGCTGCCCTTGATGCTGCCGACCTTCGGCAACAATGCCATCGAGCTTTTGAAGGCTACCTCGGTCGTGTCGCTGATCTCGCTGTCGGACATGACCTTCCAGGCGCAGGTGGTGCGGTCGCAGACCGGCAGCACGCTGATGCCCTTCGTCACCATCCTGCTGCTGTATTTCGCCATGTCCTCGGCGCTTTCCTTCGGCATGCGCCGGCTGGAGCGGCGGGTGACGCGCGGCCTGGACGGGGTGCGCTGAGATGGAATGGGATTGGGATTTCGCCTGGTCGATCATGCCGACCCTGCTGGCCGGGTTTCGGATCACCCTGGTCGCCACCGCGCTTGGCGCCGTGGTCGCTGCCGTGCTGGGGCTGGTCTTCGCCATCCTGCGCCGCTCGGCCAACCGCACCGTCGCCCGCACCACCGGCTTCGTGGTCGAGTTCATCCGCGGCACGCCGCTGCTGGTGCAGCTTTACTTCATCTTCTACGTGCTGCCCGACCTGGGGCTGCGCCTGCCGGCGCTGACTGCGGGCGTGATCGGCATGGGCCTGCATTACGCCACCTATGCCGCCGAGGTCTATCGCGGCGGCATCGAGGCGGTGCCCCGCGGGCAATGGGAGGCGGCCAAGGCCACCAACCTGACCACGCGCCAGACCTGGCTGCACGTGGTGCTGCCGCAGGCGGTGCCGCCGATGATCCCGGCAATGGCCAATTATCTGCTGGCCATGTTCAAGGAAACGCCGCTGCTGTCGGCCATCACCGTGCTTGAGCTGATGAACCAGGCCAAGTCGGTGGCCAACAGCTCCTATCGCTATGTCGAGCCGATGACGCTGGTCGGCGTGATGTTCCTGGTCGTCAGCCTGATCTCGGTGGTGGCGCTGCGCTGGCTGGAACGCCGTTATGGGAGGATTTCGCGGTGACTGTCCTGTCCGTTCCGGTCGCGCTGGACGACCGCCCCCTGCCCCGCCGCCTGGGCCTGGTGACGCTGGCGACCGACCACACGACCGAGGTCGATTTCGCCGCCCTGCCGGCGCATGGCGTGGGCGTCTATGCCACCCGCATCCCCTTTGCCAACCCGGTGACGCCCGAGACGCTGGCCGCCATGGCCAAGGACGTGACCGCGGCGGCGGCGCTGATCCTGCCGGAGGAGGATCTGGATGCGGTGGTCTACAGCTGCACCTCGGCCTCGGTGGTGATCGGCGACCAGGCGGTGCGCGACGCGATCCGGCTGGGCAAGCCCTCGGCGGAACCGATCACGCCGATCTCGGCCGGCTTCGCGGCGCTCAGGGCGCTGGGGGCGGACAGGATCACCCTGCTGACGCCCTATACCCCGCGCACGACCCAGCCGATGGCGGAATGCTTCGAGGCCGGCGGCTTTGCCCTGCAGGGCGTCTCTTGCCTGAACCTGACCGACGATCGCGAGATGGCGCGGATCGCGCACGCCACTATCATCGAGGCGGCGCGTGCCGCGCTGGCGCCGGGCAGCCAGGCGCTGTTCATCGCCTGCACCGCCGTGCGCGCTTGCGCGATCATCGACCGGATCGAGGATGCGGTCGGCGTGCCTGTGGTCTCGGCCAATTCCGCGACGCTCTGGGCCGCCGCGCGGGCCTGCGGCGTGACCGGGCCGGTGGCTCCGGGCCAGTTGATGAGGCTGGCATGACCGTGACCCTGGACGACATCCGCGCCGCCGCCGAACGCATCCGCGGCCATGTGGTGGAAACGCCGCTGGTCCGCGACGAGGCGCTGTCGGCGCGGCTGGGCCAGCCGATCTGGCTGAAATGCGAATATCGCCAGACCACCGGCGCCTTCAAGCTGCGCGGCGCGACCAATGCGATCCTGTCGCTGCCGCCCGAGGCGCTGGCGCGCGGCGTCGTCACCGCCTCGACCGGCAACCATGGCCGGGCGCTGGCCCATGCCGCCCGCGCGCTTGACGTGCCGGCGACCGTCTGCCTGTCGCGGCTGGTGCCGGGCAACAAGGTGCAGGCGATCCGAGATCTGGGCGCGCAGGTCCGCATCACCGGCGCCAGCCAGGACGAGGCCATGGCCGAGGTCGCCCGCGCCGTGGCGCAGGAAGGCATGACCGAGATCCCGCCCTTCGACCACAAGGCGGTGGTGGCGGGCCAGGGCACCATCGGCCTGGAAATCGGCACGGCCGAGGCGGTGCTGGTGCCGCTGTCCGGCGGTGGCCTTGCCGCCGGGGTCGCGGTGGCGATCAAGGCGCTGGCCCCCGGCACGCGGGTCATCGGCCTGACCATGGAAAACGGCGCCGCCATGGCCGCGAGCCTGGCCGCCGGCCATCCGGTCGAGGTCGCGGAAACCGCCAGCTTGGCCGACAGCCTGGGCGGCGGCATCGGCTTGCAGAACCGCGTGACCTTCGCGCTCTGCCGCGCGTTGCTGGACGACGTGATCCTGCTGACCGAGGCCGAGATCGCCCAGGGCATCCGCCATCTTGGCCGCGCCGGCCATGTCGTCGAGGGCGCGGCCAGCGTCGGGACCGCCGCGCTGCTGGCGGGCAAGATCGTCCCGCAAGGCCCGACCGTCTGCATCCTTTCCGGCGCGAATATCGACCCCGCGCTGCACGCGCGCATCATGGCGGAGGCCGCATGAGACCGCCCGTGACCATCCTGACCGAGACCGATCTGCGCGCCCTGGTGCCGCTGGACGCCGAGGCCGTGGCCTGCATCCGCGACGCCTTCGTGGCGCTGGCAACCAAGGCGGTGGCGATGCCGCCGATCCTGCGCCTGGACATCCCCGAACACCGGGGCGAGGTCGATGTGAAGACCGCCTATGTCCCCGGCCTCACGCATTTCGCGATCAAGATCTCGCCCGGCTTCTTCGGCAACCCGGCGCTTGGCCTGCCCTCGACCAACGGCATGATGGTGGTGCTGTCCGCAACGACCGGGCTGGTCGAGGCGCTGCTGCTGGACAACGGCTATCTGACCGACGTGCGCACCGCCGCCGCCGGGGCGGTGGCCGCCGATGCGCTGGCCCGGCCGGATGCGGCAACGGCGGCGATCCTGGGCGCCGGGATGCAGGCGCGGATGCAGCTGCAGGCGCTGGCGCTGGTGCGGCCGCTGGCCGGCGCGCGGGTCTGGGCGCGCGATCCCGCCAAGGCGCAAGCCTTCGCGGCCGAGATGACCGCCGCCCTGCGCATTCCGGTGATCGCCGCCGCGACTGTGGCCGGGGCTGCGCGCGGCGCAGATCTGGTAGTCACGACCACGCCCGCGGAAAAGCCCATCCTGGCCGCCGCCGATGTGGCGCCCGGCACCCATGTCACCGCCATGGGCTCGGATGCCCAGCACAAGAACGAGATCGCGCCGGACCTGATCGAGCGTGCCCATTACGTCGCCGACCGCCTGTCGCAGACCCGCGAGCTGGGGGAACTCCACCACGCGCCGCTGGCCGGGCAGGATTTCCCCGAGCTGGGCCAGATCCTGGCAGGGCAGCGCCCCGGCCGGACCAGCCCCGAACAGATCACCCTGGCCGACCTGACCGGCACCGGCATCCAGGACACCGCCATCGCCACCCTGGCGCTTGCCCGCGCGGGCAAGGCCGGGGCCGGCCGCAGCTTCACCCTGTAAGAGAAACCGCCATGACAGACGTCGCATTGAAGTTCACCCGCGAGGAATATGCCGACCGCCTCGCCAAGACCCGCCGGGCGATGGACAAGGCGGGGGTCGATCTGCTGATCGTCACCGATCCGTCGAACATGAACTGGCTGACCGGCTATGACGGCTGGTCCTTCTATGTCCATCAATGCGTCGTGGTGCCGCCGGATGGCGAGCCGATCTGGTATGGCCGCGGACAGGACGCGAACGGCGCGAAGCTGACGGCCTATCTGAAGCCCGAAAACATCATCGGCTATCCCGACCATTACGTGCAGAACCCCCAGATGCACCCGATGGACTACCTGTCCGGCATCCTGCGGGACCGCGGCTGGGCCGCGAAGCGCATCGGGGTCGAGATGGACAATTACTGGTTCACCGCCGCCGCCTTTGCCAGCCTGACCCGGAACCTGCCCGACGCGACGCTCAGCGATTGCACGGCGCTGGTGAACTGGCAGCGCGCGGTGAAATCGCCGCAGGAGATCGCCTATATGCGCAACGCCGCCCGCATCGTCGAGGCGATGCACGCCCGCATCCTCGACAAGGTGCAGGTCGGGATGCGCAAATGCGACCTGGTCGCGGAAATCTACGACGCCGGCACCCGCGGCGTGGACGGGATCGGCGGCGACTATCCGGCCATCGTGCCGCTGCTGCCCTCGGGGCGCGATGCCTCGGCCCCGCACCTGACCTGGGACGACAGGCCGATGAAGGCCGGCGAAGGCACCTTCTTCGAGATCGCCGGCTGCTATCACCGCTATCACGTCCCGCTGTCGCGCACGGTGTTCCTGGGCCAGCCGACGCAGGCCTTCCTGGACGCCGAAAAGGCCACGCTGGAGGGGATGGAGGCCGGGCTGGCCGCCGCGAAGCCCGGCAACACCTGCGAGGACATCGCCAAGGGTTTCTTCGACGTGCTGGCGAAATACGGCATCGTCAAGGACAACCGCACCGGCTACGGCATCGGCGTCAGCTATCCCCCGGACTGGGGCGAGCGCACCATGTCGCTGCGCCCCGGCGACCGCACCGTGCTGCAACCCGGCATGACCTTCCATTTCATGACCGGGCTCTGGCTCGAGGACATGGGGCTGGAGATCACCGAGTCGATCCTGATCACCGACACCGGCGTGGAATGCCTTGCCGATGTCCCGCGCCAGCTGTTCGTGAAGGACTAGCGCCATGTTGCAGATGCAGCTTGCGCCCTCGCCCATCGCGGCGACGGTGGATTTCGCGGCGCCGGGGGTGCAGCACGGCTTCCTGCGCCTGCCCTATTCGCGCGACGATGCGGCCTGGGGGTCGATCATGACCCCGATCACCGTGGTCAACAACGGCGAGGGGCCGACGGCGCTGCTGACCGGCGCCAACCACGGCGACGAATACGAGGGGCCGATCGCGCTTTTCGACCTGGCCGCGACCATCCGGGCCAAGGACGTCACCGGCCGCATCATCATCGTTCCGGCAATGAACTACCCGGCCTTTGCGGCGGGCACCCGCACCTCGCCCATCGACCGCGGCAACCTGAACCGCAGCTTTCCGGGCCGGCCGGACGGCTCGGTCACGCAGAAGCTTGCGGATTACTTCCAGCGCGTGCTGCTGCCGATGGCGGATGTGGTGCTGGATTTCCATTCCGGCGGCAAGACGCTGGATTTCCTGCCCTATTGCGCCGCCCATATCCTGCCCGACAAGCGGCAGGAGGCGGCGGCCTTCGACCTGGTGCGCGCCTTTGGCGCCCCCTGGTCGGTCAGGATGCTCGAGATCGACGCGGTCGGCATGTATGACACCGCGGCCGAGGAAATGGGCAAGACCTTCGTCACCACCGAACTGGGCGGCGGCGGCACCGCCACCGCCCGCACCGCCGGGATCGCCCGGCGGGGGTTGCGCGACCTGCTGGTGGCGGCCGGGGTGATGCGCGGCCAGGTCGAGGCCCGGCCGACGCGCTGGCTCGACATGCCCGATGCGGATTGCTTCACCTTTGCCGAGGATGGCGGGCTGATCGAGTTCCTGGCCGACCTGGGCGATGCCGTGGAACAAGGCCAGCCCGTCGCCCGCATCTTTCCCGTGACGCGCACCGGCCTGGCCCCGGTCGCGGTCCATGCCCGCCGCGCCGGGCTGATGATGGCGCGGCATTTCCCCGGCATCGTGAAACCCGGCGATTGCGTCGCCGTCATCGGCGAGGAGGTTCAGCCATGATCACCGACAAGACCCTGATGCGCGAGGATGCCTTCGTGAACGGCGCCTGGGTGGGCGGGGCGCGCTTTGCCGTCACCGATCCCGCGACCGGGCAGCCGGTGGCGCAGGTGGCGCGGCTGGATGCGGCGCAGGCCCGCGCGGCGGTCGATGCGGCGCAGGCGGCCTTTGCCGGCTGGTCGGCGCTCTTGCCGCAGGAACGGGCCGCCGTGCTGATGCGCTGGCACCGGCTGATCGTCGATGCGCGCGAGGATCTGGCGCGGATCATGACCGCCGAGCAGGGCAAGCCCCTGTCGGAAGCCCGCGGCGAGATCGACTATGCCGCCAGCTTCGTCGAGTTTTATGCCGAGGAAGCCAAGCGCCCGAACATCGAAAGCGTGACCTCGCATCTCTCGACCGCCGAGATGGAGCTGTGGCGTGAACCGCTGGGCGTCGCGGCGCTGGTCACGCCTTGGAACTTTCCCTGCGCCATGATCACCCGCAAGGCGGCGGCGGCGCTGGCGGCGGGCTGCACCGTGGTCGTGCATCCCTCGGCCGAGACGCCGC
Organism: Paracoccus sp. FO-3; assembly: GCF_006386455.1. NCBI lineage: Bacteria > Pseudomonadati > Pseudomonadota > Alphaproteobacteria > Rhodobacterales > Paracoccaceae > Paracoccus > Paracoccus sp. FO-3. The sequence continues at coordinate 13,209 of NZ_VCBQ01000079.1, forward strand.
TGTCGGCGACCGCGCTGGCGGAACTGGCGGATCGCGCGGGCTTTCCGGCCGGCGTCTTCAACGTGGTGACGGGCGAGGCGCCCGAGATCGTGGGCGCCTGGTGCGCCGATCCGCGGGTGCGGGCGCTCAGCTTCACCGGCTCGACGCAGGTCGGCAAGCTGCTCTATCGCCAAAGCGCCGAGACGGTGAAGCGGCTGGTGCTGGAGCTGGGCGGGCACGCGCCCTTCATCGCCTTTGCCGATTGCGACCTCGACCTGGCGGTGGACGAGGCGATCAAGGCCAAGTTCGCCACCTCGGGCCAGGACTGCCTGGGCGCCAACCGCTTCCTGGTCGAGCGAGCGGTCTATGACGAGTTCTGCCGCCGCTTCACCGCCGCCGCCGCCGCGCTGACGCTGGGGCCGGGGGCCGAGGATCGCGACCTCGGCCCGCTGATGAACGAAGGCGCGGTCAGGAAGCAGGAGGAGCATGTGGCGGACGCGCTGGCCCGCGGCGCGCGCCTGCTGACCGGCGGCAGCCGCGATCCACAGGGGCCGCTGTTCTATCGCCCGACCGTTCTGGCCGACGTGCCGGCCGAGGCGCTGATCTTTCGCGAGGAAACCTTCGGCCCCGTCGCCGCCATCGCCCCCTTCGACACCGAGGACGAGGCGGTGCGCATCGCCAACGCCACCGAATACGGCCTTGTCGCCTATGTCCACAGCCGCGACCCGCGCCGCATCTATCGCCTGTCCCGCGCCCTGGAGTTCGGCATGGTCGCGGTGAACCGCACCAAGGTCACGGGCGCGCCGATCCCCTTCGGTGGCATGAAGCAATCGGGCCTGGGCCGCGAGGGCAGCCGCCACGGGCTCGAGGCCTTCACCGAGATCAAATACGTCTGCCGCGACTGGGCAGAGACAAGGAGAGCGTGATGCTGACCAATGACGAGCTGTCCAGATGGGACCGCGAAAGCCTGTTCCACCCCTCGACCAACCTGGGCCAATTCGCGCGCGGTGAAGGTCCGCAGCGCATCATCTCGGGCGCGGAAGGCGTCCATATCATCGACCGCGACGGCAATCGGCTGCTGGACGGCTTTGCCGGGCTCTATTGCGTGAACGCAGGCTATGGCCGGACCGAGATCGCCGAGGCCATCGCCGCGCAGGCGCGCGAGCTGGCCTATTACCATGCCTATGCCGGACATGGTTCGGAAGCCTCGATCACGCTGGCGAAAATGGTCATGGACCGGGCGCCGAAACACATGGCGCGGGTCTATTTCGGCCTGGGCGGCTCGGACGCCAATGAAACCAACGTCAAGCTGGTCTGGTATTACAACAACATCCGCGGGCTGCCGCAGAAGAAGAAGATCATCTCGCGCTGGCGGGGCTATCACGGCTCGGGGCTGATGACCGGCTCGCTGACCGGGCTGGAGCTGTTCCACAAGAAATTCGACCTGCCGCTGGCGCAGGTGATCCATACCGAGGCGCCCTATTACTATCGCCGCAAGGACGCCGGCATGACCGAGGAACAGTTCAGCGCCCATTGCGCCGAGAAACTGGAGCGGCTGATCGCGGCCGAGGGCGCCGACACCATCGCCGCCTTCATCGGCGAGCCGGTGCTGGGCACGGGCGGCATCGTGCCGCCGCCCAGGGGCTATTGGGATGCGATCCAGAAGGTGCTGGCGCGACACGACATCCTGCTGATCGCGGACGAGGTGGTGACGGGCTTCGGCCGGCTGGGCAGCATGTTCGGCAGCGATCACTATGGCATGACCCCCGACATCATCACCTGCGCCAAGGGCCTGACCTCGGCCTATGCGCCCTTGTCGGGCAGCATCGTCGGGCAGAAGGTCTGGGACGTGCTGATGCAGGGCACCGACGAACATGGCGTGCTGGGCCATGGCTGGACCTATTCCGCCCATCCCATCGGCGCGGCGGCGGGCATCGCCAACCTGCGGCTGATCGATGAGCTGGGGCTGGTCGAAAACGCCGGCCGCGTCGGCCGCTACCTCAACGACCGCATGCGCGGGGCGCTTGGCGATCACCCGAACGTGGGCGAGATCCGCGGCGAGGGCATGCTCTGCGCCGTCGAGCTGGTCCGCGACCGCGACACGCGCGGCTTCTTCGACGCGGCCGAGGGCATCGGCGGCAGGGTCGTCGCCGCCATGCTCAGGCGCGGGGTGATCGCGCGGGCCATGCCGCAGGGCGACATCATCGGCCTGGCTCCGCCGCTTTGCCTGACCGAGGCCGAGGCGGACGTGATCGTCGATGCGACCGCCGAGGCGCTGCGCGAAACGCTTGGCTGAACCTGCCGGAGGGCGGCGGCCTATGCGGCTGCCCGCCGAATGTGCCGCCCGCGACCCATGCGGCCGCGTCCGCAATGATGTCGCCTTGCAAGAATTTCGCGCCCGCCTTCACCCAAACGGGTGACGACAGCCCCCTGCCCCCGGCCCTGTAATCGGAACCGGGCCTTGCGCCCGTGATTTCAGGTTTTCTTGGAGGGTTCCATGCAGACGGGCAAGATCTTCGGCGGCGTCCTGGCCGCGTCAATCACGCTGGCGCTGGCAGGTTGCGGCGGTAGCAGCGGGTCTGGAGGCGGCGGCGTGCCGGGTGGTGGTGGCGGCACAGCGGACGGCCAGACCTTTCTGGAACATGACGGGCCGTTGATGGAGATGGAGGGCCGCACCGCAGCCCTTGCCCCGACCAGCACCGCCGCCATGCCGACGACGGGCAGCGCCACCTATGACGGCTATGCCTTCGTCGAAATGAACATGACCGGCGGCCCGGTCGATGTCGGCGATCCCGGATACGAGGCCGCGAACGCCAGGATCGCGCTCAACGCGGATTTCGCCAGCAGCAGCGTTTCCGGGCAAATCCACGAGGTCGGCGTCGAGGACGGCCCCACACTGACCGGCAGCCTGCCGATCACCGGCGGCAGCATCAGCGGCAACGGCATGACGGGCCGCGCGGCGGGCACGCTGGGCGGCGGCGACCGCGGCGACATCGGCCTCGACCTCGCGCTGGACGGGACGTTCAGGGGCAGCGCCGCCGAGGCCGTGCGGGGGACCATCACCGGCACGGTCGAATATGACGGCGCCACAGGCGCGGTCTTCGGCGACAGCGGCTTCGCCGCCGAGCGCTGATCCCGCCGAATGCTGCCCGCATCATGGAAGGCGGGCTGGCGGGCCTGGGTCTTCGCCAGCCTGCTGCCCTGCCTGGCCTCGCCCGCCTGGGCAGAGCAGCCCGACCGGACCCAGGCGGCGCTGATGTCCGGCTCGCCCCGGCTGGCGGGTTTTGCGCTGATGCGCGACCGTCCTGCCGGGCGGGCGCCGTTGCTGGCGCGGCTGCTGCATCACGAAGGGATGCTGCGCGACGGCCGCCCGCAGCCGGTCCTGCTGTCGCGGCACCTGACCGCCCGGCCCCTGCTGCGATGGGACGACAATATCAACGGCGGCATCCCCGGCGAAAGCCTGACGGTCGGGGGCATCGACCTGACGGTCAGCCCGGAAAGCCGCGCCCGCGGCGGGCTGGTGCTGGGCCTTGCCGCCTCGGCCGGCGCAAGATACCGGCTGGCGCCGGGGCGGGTTCTGCGGCTGGCGGGCCAGGCGACGGCGGTCTATTCGCCGCGGCACGATCTTTCGCGCCAGGATCTGGGGCTCGGGGCCTGCCTTGCGCAGCACCTGGGCGAATGGCGCTTTGTCGACCTGTGCGGCGGCTACGCCTTTGGCCGGACGGATCTGTCCGAAAGCCATCTGGCCTGGACCGGCCTGCGCGGCACCAGGCTATTCGAGGCCGCGGGCGCCCTGCACGAGATGTCCCTGGGCCTGCGGCAGACCTGGCGCAAGGATTATCGCCAGGCCTTCGCGGACCTGTCGCTCGGCAGCGCCGTTTCCGGGATCGGCGCGGTCGGGCTTCAGCTTTCCGCCGGCGAAAGGGTCGCCGGCCACAACGCCATCCGCTATCGGGCGGGGCTGTCGCTGACCCGCCCGATCGGGAACCGCCCCGTGACCCTCGGCATCGGCTGGCAACGGGAAGAGGGCTCTGCCGTCTTCGGCACCCCGCGGCGGGACGATGTCCGCACCCTGGGCATCGAGGTCGCCCTGACGCCGAAATTCACGCTGCTGCTGGCGGGGCAGCATCGGTCGTCGACGGTCCCGATGTATGACGAAAACCGGGTCATGCTGGATGTCCGCTGGCGCTGACCGCACGGCGCGGCAGCCCCTCAATTGAAAAGCCGCCGGCGCCAGTAGCCCAGGAAAACCCTGGCCCGTCGCAGCAGGGGTTCCCGGCGCTGCATGTAGTATCGCGCATTTTCGTAAAGATAATCGTCCTGGTATCCCCGAAGGAATGGAGAGATCCTGTATCCCTTGCGAAAGGAATCCCGGATGCGAAGCAATCGCAATCCCCATTCCTGGCAATGAAAGATGCGAATGTCCTCGCCATTGACAAGACGCAGCCCCCAAAGGCCGTTTTCCGCCACATAATCCTCGGCCGCGCCTTCGACCAGGAACCTGCCGTATTTCGACTCGGAATCCTGGGTTCCGGCCTGGAGCGTCCTCCAGATTTCCGGCTGGATCACCAGGAAGCAATTGCTGATGCTTTGCGTCAGCATGAATTCCGGCCTGGCCGTAGGCCGGTCCGCGCGATAAGGCAACGTGCTGCCGGTCATGAAGCAGGCGCCCGTTTCCTTCATCAATGCAAGGGCCGCGTCCTGCCAGGCCACATTCCGGGCGCGATAGGGAATGGTATCCAATCGCACCACGCATCCAAGATCGGCCGTTACCGCATCGAACTGCTTTTCCAGAAGCTGCTGTTCCGAATCGGTGGTTTCCCGCGGCGTCGTCCTGCCCATGTCATGCAGGCGAATGCCATGCGCTTCGCATAGCTGCCGGACGCGGGTTTCTATGCCGGGATCCTTGCCCAGATGCACGACCAGCTCGGCAATCGGATGGTCGAAAAAGGCAATCCAATCTTCAAGGATCACGCAATGATGCTCTTCAAGCACAAAGGTCAACAGCGCGACTGACGGAGCCTCGGGCGCCTTGTCAGATATCAGCATGCAGCATTTCCAGTTTGCAGAAACAATTACCCCGGCCGATCCTAAGGATACCGGCACGGAATGCGAGCGAAAAGAGGCTTCGCCCTAAATCTGCACCCATCGCCTGCCCCCTCCGCCGCGGATTCCTGCGCCCCTGGGCGGCCCGCCAGCCTGCACGCGGCGCCGTCTGCTGCGGTATCCACATACCAAGCCTGCCCGGAAAACCCGGCTGCGCCGCCAAGTGTTGCGTTGACACCCGTGGCTTTCTTCAACATGTTTCCTGGAAATCAGCTTTCCGGGTGCCATGGTGCGTCGCTATCTTTTCCTGTGTCCCGACACGCAAACGGCATCGGGCGGGATTGCCGTCATCTATGACACGGTGGCTGCGCTGTGCCGGGCGGGCTATGACGCCGCCATCCTGCACAACAGCCCCGCCGCCGGCTATCTGGACCATCCCGACAAGCCGCCGCTCTGCTATACCTATGACTATTATATTGCCCGGCAAAAACAGGGACTGGACGGTCGGCGCGCCCGGCTCATGTCGCCCTTTATTCTCATGGGCGAAAAACTTCGCGGCGGGCCCCTGAAACCATGGCGGCCGGGGGCCGAGGATATTCTGGTCATACCGGAGTTCATGATCACCGCGGCAATGACGGCTTTTCCGCAGTCCCGGCTTGGCGTTTTCGTGCAAAACCCGTTCGCCTTCCAGGAGGCTCATGCGGAAGCCATGGAAAGGGGGCTCGACATCCGCGAACGCGCGGACTGGTTCCTGGGCGTTTCGCAAATATGCCTCGATCAGTTCGAACTTCTGAATATCCAGACCGGCCATCACCTGCCCGTCTCGATGAAGCCCGAGGATTTTCCCTTTCGCGAAGAAAAGGAGCGGCTGATTACCTATATGCCGCGCAAACGCTCGGCAGAGGCACGCCAGATCGTCGATACGCTCGAGCGTCGGGGAAAATTGAAGGGATACCGGATTCAGGAACTCGACAATATGCCGCGGCTGGATGTCTCGGATCATTTGCAACGCAGCCAGTTCTTCATTTCGCTGCTGCGCATGGAATCGATCGGCTTCCCGGCGGCAGAAGCAATGGCGGCGGGTTGCATCGTGGTCGGTTACACGGGACTTGGCGGGCGGGAATACTTCACCCCAAAAACCGGGGTTCCCGTGACCGAGGACGATACCCTGGGACTTGTGCATGCGCTGGAGGCGGCGGTCGCGGAATATGCCGCCGCGCCGGCGCGTCTTGATGCCATCCGCCGCCACGCAAGCGCGGTGGTGAATGCCAATTACAACAGCGATACCTTTGAAACGGCGCTGCTGAAGATCTGGCGCGAACTCGATGCGGCGTAAGGGCCGCCGTCCAGAGGACAGCTGGCCGAGGTAAGGGTGCCCCGCAACCCCTTTGCCGAGCAGCAGCACCCTGCGAATGCGGGGGCAAGGTCGGGGCATCGGCGCCCGCAGATGAAGGCCCGCTTCAGTCCTGGGGGAAATAGCCCGGACGGTTCTGCCGGATCGCCAGCGTGATGGATTGCCGCAAGGATCGCAGCAGGAACAGCCCCACCGCCATGACAAGAATCGCGCCCATTCCACCCAGGGAATATGCCAGGAAAACGCCCAAAAGCGACAGGTTCAGGAAAAGTGCCAGGCTGACCCCCATCAGCCCTCCGGCTATCGCTGCCAAGATATAGATGACCAACTCTCCGCCTGTAGAGCCGCAGTCATGGTCGAATGCTTCGCTGCTGGCAGTTTCGGAAAAACGGCACTTCGTCAACATGGCTACTCCTCGTCATATTCTGCCTTGGGCAAATGCGGATTGGTCGGCACGTTTCGAAAGGGCCGGGGCGCAAGCCCCGGTTCACTGCTGCGCGCTGGCCCGCCCCTTGAAGGGAATAAGGCAGGCGGTCGCCTTGATCGGCTCGGGTTCGGGCTGCGCCGCCGGCGCGATGCGGCCGATCTGGTCGCGCAAGCCGCTGAGCTGCCGCAGAAGCCCGCGGATATGCCATTCCAGATCGTCTATGTCCTCGTCGCGAAAGGCCTTGCCGTCGGCATAGGCCCGGCAATAGGCGATCTTGGCTTGGGCCTGGGAAAGCTTGCGTTCCAGGATCTTCGTGACCTTCGCCGGCGGCACGCCCGGCTGGTTCAGGTCCATGTCCTGCACATCCTCGAGCCCGAGTTCCCGGATGAAGCCGGCCAGGAATTCGGCGCTGTTGCCGAATTCGTAGAATGCGCTTTTCTGCGGCAGGTTATCCAGGGCGTATAGGCCGACCCGGCAATTCGGGTTCCTGTCCGTCAGCTCTATCGCCATGGCCAGCAGATCCGCCGAGTCCTTGCGGTGCCGCGTGCGGATCGCGATCATCATCGCAGAATCGACAATTCCAACCATTGTTTCCTCGGGATCGAACGGCCGGCCGCCTTGCGCGTCCTTCGCTGCCTTGCCGCCGGATTGCTGGGGGGCGGCGGACGCGCCCGGCCTGGGCGCGCCCGCGTTTTCGTGCGTCAGGCGCCGTGCTCGTCGTTGAGGCTGCCCAGGCCGGCCAGCAGGCCGCCGCCCAGAAGCCCGTCGACGGCATCGCCCAGCGGCGCCAGCAGATCGCCGGCATTGCCGCTGCCAAGCAGCCCGCCAAGCGTATCGCTCACCCCGCCCAGCAGGTCGCTTTCTCCGCCCAGCAGGCCGTCCAGGGTATCGGCGACGCCGGCAATCAGGTCCTCGCTGCCGCCCAGCAGGTCGTTCAGCAGGCCGTCGGGATTGTCGCTGTCCTCGCCCAGCAGGCCATGGCCGGTCAGCTCGCCCAGCAGCCCGTCCTGGCCGGTAACGGGCGCAAGCGCCCCGTGATCGCCAACCACGTCGCCCAGCAGGCCGTTCGAGCCGCTGATGTCGCCCAGGGTGCCGTTGTTGCCGGTCAGCTCGCCCAGCAGCCCGCCATCGGCGAGGACCGGATCCAGCAGGCCATCGCCGGGCGCGACACCCAGCAGGCCTGTCAGCGTGCCGCCGACATTGCCCAGCAGGTCGCCGCCGAGGAGGTCGCCCAGCAGGTCGCCCTGGCCACCAAGGAGCCCGCCCAGCAGATCATCGCCACCCAGCACGCCGCCGACAACGCTCTCGACCGTTCCGGTCACGGTGTTGAGCAAACCGCCCTCGCCGCCAAGCAGACCGCCCAGCAGATCGTTCCCGCCAAGCAAACCGCCGACAACACCATCGAGCGTCCCGGTCACGGTGTTGAGCAAACCGCCCTCGCCGCCAAGCAGACCGCCCAGCAGATCGTTCCCGCCCAGCACACCACCGACAACACCATCGAGCGTCCCGGTCACCGTATCCAGCAACCCGCCCTGGCCGCCAAGCAGACCGCCCAGCAGATCGTTCCCGCCCAGCACACCGCCGACAACGCCATCGAGCGTCCCGGTCACCGTATCCAGCAATCCGCCTTGGCCGCCAAGCAGGCCGCCCAGCAGGTCGTCCCCGCCAAGCACGCCGCCGACAACGCCATCGAGCGTTCCTGTCACCGTATCCAGCAACCCGCCCTGGCCGCCAAGCAAACCGCCCAGCAGATCGTTCCCGCCAAGCAAACCGCCGACCACGTTGTCCAGCGTTCCGGTCACGGTGCCCAGCAATCCGCCCTCACCGCCAAGCAGACCGCCCAGGAGATCGTTGCCGCCGAGCAGCCCGCCAAGCAGGTCGTCCCCGCCCAGCACACCACCCACGACGCCATCGAGCGTCCCGGTCACGGTGTCCAGCAACCCGTCCTGGCCGCCAAGCAGACCACCCAGCAGGTCATTCCCGCCAAGCACGCCGCCGACAACGTTGTCCAGCGTCCCGGTCACGGTGCCCAGCAAGCCGCCTTCGCCACCCAGCAGCCCGCCGAGCAGGTCGTTGCCGCCCAGCACGCCGCCAAGCAGACCCGAGAGGCCGTTGGACCCCTCGCCGGCCGCCCCGTCCTTCAGCAGGCCGGTGCCGGTCAACTCACCCACAAGCCCTTGCGAGCCGGTGACGGAGCCCAGCAGCCCCTGGTCGCCGATCAGATCGCCCAGCAGCCCCTCGGAGCCGGTGATCGCGCCCAGCAAGCCGCCGTTGCCGGTAAGATCCCCCAGAAGCCCGCCATCGGCCAGAACCGGATCAAGGACGCCGGCGGAACCGTCCACCCCGTCACCCAGGAGGGGAACGCCCAGCAGGCCACCCCCCAGCCCGCCCAGCAGCCCATCCTGGCCCAGCAGGTCGCCCAGCAAGCCGTCCGAGCCGGTGATTGCGCCGAGCGGGCCGTCATTACCCGTCAGGTCGCCCAGAAGCCCGCCGTCACCCAGGATGGGATCAAGGAAGCCCTGCACATGGTCCGCACCATCCGTCGGATCGGTTCCATCGGTCGGATCCGTGCCATCCGTC
>NZ_VCBQ01000008.1:0-88209 GCF_006386455.1 Paracoccus sp. FO-3
CGGGATCGGCGGCGGCGGCGGTCTCGGAAACGGTGGCCGAACCGCCGATCCCCGCCGCGTCGAAGCTCGCCGTGCGGATGGTGAAGACCTTCCTGGCGTCCTTCGAGCGCACCACCTGGATGGCGTTGCCGGCATAGATCGGCCGCTCGAACGTGTCCGCGTCGATCACCGCCGAGACGTCCGACAGCACCATCACGTCCAGAAGCGCCGCGACGCGCGGCATCACGTTCTTGGCATCCGTCGTCGCAGGCGCGGCGATGTGGTCGTAATCGCCGGCAAGGCCCACGATCAGCGCCGCCGTCGGCTCGGCCAGGCGGTGGCCGTAGAGCGCGTCTTCCGCCACCAGAACCTTGGCGACGCCGGCGATCTTCGCCGCCTCCTCGCCCGCAGNCTCGCCAAGCGCCTTGACCGCCTGCACCGCCTTCGCCGTCGCGTCGCGGTTCAGCACCCCGTTCGTCACTTCCCCAAGCAGCAGAACAGCCATCAGATCACCCCCGCTTCTTTCAGCTTGCCGACCAGCTCATCGACCGAGCCCACCTTGATGCCGGCCTTGCGGCCCTCGGGCTCGCGCACCGAGACCACCTCCAGCCGCGGCGCGACCTCGACGCCGTAGTCGGCGGCGGTCTTTTCCTCCAAGGGCTTCTTCTTCGCCTTCATGATGTTCGGCAGGCTCGCATAGCGCGGCTCGTTCAGGCGCAGGTCGGCGGTGACCACCGCCGGCAGGCTGACCGCGATGGTCTGGAGGCCGCCATCGACCTCGCGGGTGACCTTGGCCTTGCCGTCCTCGATCTCGACTTTCGAGGCGAAGGTCGCCTGCGCCCAGCCCAAGAGCGCCGCCAGCATCTGGCCGGTGGCGTTCATGTCGTTGTCGATGGCCTGCTTGCCGGCGATGATGAGTTCGGTGCCTTCGGCCTTGGCCACCGCGGCGAGGATCTTCGCCACCGCCAGCGGCTCGATGTCCTGCTGCACGTCGTCCGCGGCCACGACCAGGATGGCGCGGTCGGCGCCCATGGCGAGCGCGGTGCGCAGCGTCTCGGCCGCCTGCTTGACGCCGATGCTGACGGCGATCACCTCCTCGGCCTGGCCCTTCTCCTTCAGACGGATCGCCTCCTCGACCGCGATCTCGTCGAACGGGTTCATCGACATCTTCACATTCGCAAGATCAACGCCAGACCCGTCCGCCTTCACGCGGGCCTTCACGTTGTAGTCGATCACGCGCTTCACTGGCACGAGGATCTTCATGGTTGCTCCTCCTTAGTATCGCCCGGCACGGCGGGCATTGATTCCAATCGCCAGCCGACGGTGCGGCTATCTGCCGGTGAAGCCCGGCTTGCGCTTCTGCACGAAAGACTCGATCCCCTCGCGCGCGTCCGCGAAGCCGGCGACCTGCGACAGCGATTGCGCCTCCAACTCCAGTTGCTCGTCGAGGCTGCGGCCAAGCGCGCCCGAGAAGCTGCGCTTGATCATGCCATAGGCGCGCGTCGGCCCCTGGGCCAGGCGCATCGCCGTCGCCTCAGCCGCGGCGCGGACCTCGGCAAGCGGATGCAGGTGATCGACCAGCCCTGCGTCGCGGGCCTCGGTCGCGGTGATCGTTTCGTTGCACAGGATGAAGCGGCGGGCCCTGGCGATGCCCATTCGTTCCGACAGCGAGACAGTGGTGCCGCTGTCGGCGCAAAAGCCGATGGCGGGGAAGGCGGCGGTGAACTTGACCGAGTCGGCGGCGTGGATCACATCGGCGAAGGCCATCATGGAAACCGCACCGCCGGCGACCCCGCCTTCGACCGCGCAGACGACGGGAGCATCCATGCGGCGCAGCCGGATGAGTGCCGTGTGAAAGTCCGAGGTCCAGTCGAGAATCAGCCGGGGCAGTTCGTCGATGCGATCCTTGAAGCTGTTCAGATCGCCGCCGACGGAAAAGAAGCGGCCTTCGGCTGTCATCAGCACGGCGCGAACCTGCGGGGCGGTAAAGAGCATGCCCGACAGTTCGAGCAGTTCGGCGCCCAGGGTCGCGTCGATCGGATTGCCGCGTTCAGGCTGGCAAAGCGCCACCCGGGCAAGCCCGTCCTCCATGGTCATCCTGACAGATTGCCCGCGAAACTCCATGCTCTCCTCCGACGCCTGAGCTATGTTGCATGGATGACATTAGATCGGGTAAAATAAATATGCAACCATATCGTAAACTAGCAACTTAATTGACGCGGCGTCCCTTGGCCGCGAGAGAGCAGGTCGCATGACGCCGAAAACGAGTTTCGAGATCCCCGCCGCAGATCGCTGGTTCGAGCATTACTGCCCGGGCGACATCTATCGGTTCGGCCCTGTCGAGGTGAGCGAGCAGGAGATCATCGCCTTCGCGCGCCGCTACGATCCGCAGTCGTTCCACATCGACCCGCAAGCCGCCGCGGCAGGGCCGCATGGCGGCGTCATCGCCTCGGGCTGGATGACGGCCGCGTTGATGATGCGGCTGCTTGTCGACGGCTTCCTGCCGTCGCGCGCGGGACTGGCGGCGCCTGGCTGCGACGAATTGCGCTGGCTGCATCCGGTGCGGCCCGGCGACAAGCTGTGGCTGCGCGTGACCGTGCTTTCGGCCCGGATTTCGCAGTCGAAGCCGGACCGGGGAATCGTCTCGTTTCGGATGGAGGGCGAGAATCAGGACGGCACAGCCGTCTACAGCACCGTCGCAACCGGCATTTTCCTGCGGAATCCGAACCTGAGGTGACATTGCCCGCATATCTGGTGCCGAACCGGCAAAAGGGAATTGACGCATTAGGTATGCATGTGCATTATATTTATGTGAACTAAATTGGGGCCGGCATCCATATCTGCTGGGGAGGACAGGACATGACGACGCAACCGCCGGAACTCTTGGAGTTCCGCTATGAACTGATCGAGGACGGCATCGGCCACCTGATCTTCGACATGCCCGGCCGGACCATGAACGTCTTCTCGAACCGCGCCATCCACGAATCCGAGGCCGTGGCCGACTGGCTGAAGACCAGTGGGCTGAAAGGGTTGGTGGTCTCCTCGGGCAAAAGCAGCGCCTTCTGTGCCGGGGCAGATCTGGGCGAGTTGGCGCAGGCCTATGCGATGATCATTGCCGCCCCAGAAAGCGCGCGCTGGCAGATCGGCCGCGATCATTTCGCACCCATCGGCCGCTCGTTTCGCAAGCTGGAAACCGCGGGCGTGCCCGTGGCCTTCGCGATCAACGGGCTGGCGCTTGGCGGCGGCTGCGAATTCGCGCTGGCCGGGCATTACCGCGTCTTGGCCGACACGCCTTCGACCGCGCTGGGGCTGCCCGAATCGCTGGTCGGCCTGCTGCCCGGGGGCGGCGGCACGCAACGCATGCCGCGTCTTGTCGGCATTGAGGCGGCCATGCCGGTGCTGCTCGACGCGGCGCGCTTCACGCCCGCCGATGCGGTCGCCGCCGGGGTCGCGCATCGCGTGGTTCCCGCCGGGCAGGAAATCGCCGCCTGCGTGGAGTGGATCAGGAGCAATCCCCAGCCGCAGCAACCCTGGGACCGGGACGATTACGTCATTCCCTCGGCCGCCGAGGTCGGCGCCCGGCTGGCCGCGTTGCGCCACGCCCGAGAAGAGGAGACGGGGGGGCACTACCCGGCGGTCACGGCCATTCTCGATTGCGTCGAATTCGGCATGCCACTGGCGATGGATGCCGCGGTCAGCAAGGAAATCGACATCTTTGCCGATCTCATCAAGCGGCCCGAGCCGCGCGACATGATCTCGAGCCTGTTTCTGGGCAAGCAGATCTGGCAAAAGCAGCGCAAGGCGGATGCCCTACCCAAGGCCTATGACGCCATCGCTGCCGCCATCACCAGGGCCTGGGCCGATGTCGCCGCCCGTTTCGAGCGGCAGGCGGTCGAAAGCGCGGCCAGCTGGGCGCGACTGACCGCCGCGGTCCCGACGGACGGCCAGGCCCGTCCGGTTCCGGCCGAGGTGCTGGGAGAGCATCAAGGCATTGCCGCGACCGGGACCTGGATCGACGCGCCGCAAGGGCAGGACCAGATCATTGCGGGCGCATTGCTCGGCGCTGCGGTCGTGGCGGCATTGGAAAACGGCAGGGAGCTGGACGCCGACAGCCGCCGGGCGGCCGATTTCCACAGCATCAACGCGGCGAGTTTCCCGGCCTATCTGGGCGGCCCTTTTGCCCTTTACGATTCCATCGGCAGCGATGGCGTCCGACGCCTGATCGCCCTAATCGCAGACTGAAACGACAGTATCCAGCCGCTTTCTGAGACATCGCCCCGGATGGAGGGGCGATCCGCCAATCCATGGGAGGATGACACATGACCAAATTCGACCTTGATACTCATCGGCGTGCGCTACGCGAGCGGGGCCATTGGACGGACCAGCACTACGACGATTTCCTGCGTCAGGCGCTGCAGGATCACCCCGGCAAGCTGGCGGTCGTCAACGATCGCGCCTCAGGGGTCGTCAAGCTGACCTTTGCAGAGCTTGAGGATCGGGTCGCCCGCGCGGCCGGCGGGTTGCGCAAGCTGGGCGTGGGTAAGGGCGACGTGGTGGCGTTGCAGATGCCCAACTGGTGGGAATTCGTGGTGGCGGTGCTGGCGACGCAGCGGCTGGGCGCGATCAGCAACCCCTTGATGCCGATCTTCCGCGAACGCGAACTGCGCTTCATGCTGGCCTTTGCGCGCTGCAAGGTATTCATTGTGCCCGAAGGTTTCGGGTCGCTGGATCTGGTCGGCACCGCCCGCCTGCTTCGCGACGAACTGGACCATCTTGAACATGTGGTCGTGGCGAACGGCACCGGCCCCGACAGTTTCGATGCGCTGCTCGATTCGGATGAGCGGGTGGATCTGGCGCCCGCCGGCACGCCGCCGGCCACCGATCCGGGCGAGCCCTCGATGCTGATGTATACCTCCGGCACCACCGGCTCGCCCAAAGGCGTGCAGCATACTGTCAACAGCATTGTAAATGCCGGTTGCAACATGACCGAACGCGGTCATCTGACCAATGATGACGTGATTCTGGTCGGCTCTCCGGTCGGCCACATGCTGGGCACGGCTGCGGGGGTGTTCCTTGCGCTTTACAATCGCACAACGATGGTCCTGCAGGAAAGCTGGAACGGCCGCCATGCGCTGGAACTGATCGAGGAATACAAGATCACCTTCAGCGGCGGCGCCACGCCGTTCCTGGCCGATCTGGTGCGCGAGGTTCAGGCCGGCGCCCCGTATCCCGAAACCCTGCGGCTGTTCCTGTGCGCCGGCGCGCCGATTCCCCCGGTGCTGGTGCGCCAGGCCAGCGAGGTGCTGGGCACGACCGTGACCTCGGTCTGGGGGATGACCGAAACGCTCGCCTCGACCATGACGGAACCCGAGCGGGCGGGGCAGCTGTCCTCGACCTCGGACGGGCGGCCGGTGGCCGGGATGGAGGTGAAGGTCGTCGACGATTCGGGCAACGCCCTTGCCGTGGGTGAACGCGGGCGCCTGTTGGTGCGCGGCGCGCAGGTCCATATCGGCTACCTGGGCATCCCGCCCGAGGAAACCTTTGACGCCGAAGGCTGGATGGACACGGGCGACCTAGCCTATTTCCTGCCCGAGGACGATTCCAGCGATTACATCCGCATCGCCGGGCGGACCAAGGATGTCATCATCCGCGGCGGCGAGAACATCCCGGTGGTCGAGATCGAGAACCTGCTGGTCGAGCATCCTTCCATCACCACCGCCGCGCTGGTCGGCTATCCTGACGAGCGCCTGGGTGAGCGGGCCTGCGCCTTCCTGACAGCAAAGGACGGTGCCACGGTATCGCTGGACGATCTGCGTCTCTGGATGGACGAGAAGAAGGTCGCCAAGCAATACTGGCCCGAACGGGTCGAGATCATCGAAGCGATGCCCCGGACGCCCAGCGGCAAGATCCAGAAATTCCTGCTGCGCGACATGCTGAAGCCGTGATCCGTGAAGGAGCGATGGCAGGGGCCAACCGCGCCGCCCGGCCCCCATCGCCCATTCTTGTCTGGGGACGTCGTCCTGTGCGGTTTGCCGCGGATGATGCCTTGGCTGGGTCGACGAGGCGGAAGACAGTATGATCGCCTCCTTCGCACGTGGCCTCCGCAGCGACTTTTCTGCCGTTGCCGCCGCGTTGCGCGAACCTTGGTCGAACGGACAGACAGAGGGGCAGATCAATCGGCTAAAGACGCTCAAACGGCAAATGTATGGCCGTGCCAACACCGATCTGCTCAGGGCAAGGCTCGTCGCCCCTGCATGAACTCGGAATTGCACCAACTTTCAGTCAGAGCCCAAAAATAACCCCCTGCTTGGCGGAGGGGTAGCTGGCCCGATGCGGTATAGCCTCCCCACAGCGCAGCCGTATCGGGTCAGCAGGGTTTCGATTATTCCCTGGTCTTGAAGCGCCAGCTCTCGTTGCCGGTCTCGACAATGTCGCAGTGATGCTCGCTCGGAACGAAGATCAGCCGGGCGCCGTCCTCCAGCACCTCAAGCCGCTCGCGGTCATCGCGCTTCAGATGCTCGAGACCGCTTGCAGCCTTGCGACATTCCAGGATCCGCTTGACCCGACGCTTGATGCGGGCGGCGTCGTCATCGCTGAACCTGATGATACCCATCAGATCCGCGCCCGGGATCTTGCCGGGCGTGTCGATCTCGTCGGGCCGGGGCCAGAAGGTCCGGAGGAATCCTCTTGCAGCGCAGCTTGCGCAGATGTCGCATGAAGCGGATTTCTATGAAAGGGATTGGGGACATGGGGATTCCTTTTGGCAAAATGAGGCCGGCGGCCGGAAAAACCGGCTGGGCAATCCCGACAGGATGGAGGAGTACTGATGTTCGGCTCAGCGGGCGTGGGCGTGAATGCGGACAGGGCAGGGCGGTGATCGTGCCAGGGCGTCTTGCACCGGAAATCCGCTCTGCGCAGAGCCGGCATGGTCCGGGCTGGTTTCATGTTGCGACATCGCGTCGGCCTTCGAGACATGGCTCGGCCGTTCGGAAAAGCGGCGCTTTCCGGCGGAAACGTGGTGGTGAGGAAACTCTGGAGATCCGGCGGCCCGCAGGCCGTTCCATCGCTCCGGATGGGATGGTGGCGACCTTGCCGGGCCGCGGGCCGACGGGCCGGGTTCAAGGCCTGATGACGGAGCGTGGCCTCTGACGCCACCCGAAAGGATTCCATCAATGCATTGATATCAAATCATTTTGATCATGCCGGCTACGGCAATGGTCAATAATTGGTTGTAGAATGGTCAAAAAAGGGGCCCGAATGGCCATTATTTCAGTTGTTCGATAACAACAACACCCTTAAGATTGAATCATAACCGATAATCCGATTTATGTAACGTAATTGGCTTTTGTTACTATCCCTGGGGGCATCCGGCGACTCGATCTGAGTTTCACCCATGACGCTCTCCCGAGCACTCGAGGCATCAGCCTCACCCATTCAGAGGATTGATGATCTCGAGCCCGACGAAGTCTTTCTCATTGTCCGTGACGACCACACAATCGTTCGCTCCGGCAACGGCCGCGATGATCATGTCGAGCGCAGTGCGCGGCCGGCCGGCTGCCCTGCCGTCAGCCATCAGTCGCGCCCAGATCAGCCCCGCCTTGTCGTCGAACGGCAGAATGCGAACAGCGAACAGCGAACAGCTCTTGCGGCCCCTCCGGCCCCGAGAACCAGATGTCAAGCGCATCGCGCTTTTTCCCCCGCGGTTTCTCCAAGATGCCACGCCGGATCTCGGCGATGGTCAAGGCAGAGATAAACAGGTCTTCGTCGCGCTGTTGCGCCCACCAAGCCAGCAGCGCTTCGGATGGCTGCGGCTTGACGACATTGCTGATGATGTTGGTGTCGAGAAGAAAGCGCGTCACAGATCGACCCGGCGCCCTTCCTCGCGCGAGCGAGACAGATCGAGATCCGCGCCGACCAGGGGCGACCGGCGAAGCGCGGACAGGATACCATCGGATTTTGGCGGCTCATCTGCAACGAGAGCTGCCTTGACCGCAGCCCGCGCCTGCTCCGCTTTCGGCCCCTCCTCCGCCAGTTGACGGGCAAGCGACCGGATCAACTCGCGGTCGGATTCCAGCGCAAGAACCTCGAAACGCTTGAAACCGCGCTGTGTCAGCCGTACCCGGTAATTCTCGATCGCTCTCTTCTGTGCGGCATTGCTCATAGCGGGGCTCCGTTTTATATCCTGATATATAGCCGATGAAGCCCTTCCAAACAAGGGATGTCAGTGATCACCCATAGAGCCGTCGAGTCCCAAAGCAACGCTTCTCTTCGTAAACGCTCCGTCAACTCCTGGGGCTTGCAAGTGCGTCAATACGGAGTTCAGGATGCGGCTAGCCGACAGATGGCGCTGGACAGAGCCGTGCCGCCAAGCCACGACCAAAGCCGCTCTCCGCTGGACCCGTTCGCCTTTTGATGCGAGACTGCGACCCATGAAGGCACATACTGAAGCAAATCGGATCCCTCAGCTCCGCGGTGCGACACGCCCCCTCGGCGACGTTGCGCGTCGCCCCGCAATGACGGTCGCTTTGGGCCTACCGGTCGCCCGTCCGGGTCTGGCCGGAACGTTCCTTGCTGTCGCGGTGCTGTTCCTGATCGCTGGTGTTGTGGTGAACGTCGCGTTCCTGGTCGTCGGCGGTTTTGCGACCTTTGGGGCCATTCTTGCGTGCTTCCCTGAGACGGTGTCTGGTGGCGCAGAGGGAGTTGAAATGCCGCACCGAAGCGGCAGCCACCACGATGATCTAGCCCTGTTCAGCATCGACTCCTCCGAAGAGCGCTCGATGCAACCGGGGACTTCTGAGTATCATAGCCGGTGGAATAGCTAGTATTCGGCACTACCCGTCATCCTTCACCTGTCCCGTGAAGACGTGTCCGCCAATCCGCACGGGCGGCGCGTCGCGGCTGGCGCTTTCGCGGTCGAGCCAGGAGGGGATCAGGTTCTTCTGATAGCCAGCATCGACCAGCGCCCGCATGCCGGCAGGGGAATAGTAATGGGTCGCGCCCTCGGTGAAATCCGGGACCAACCCGGCGATGACCACATCGACGATATAGGCCGCGCGCTCATACTGCGCTGAGCCGGGACCGTATTTCGACACCAGGTCGTTGCCGCTACCGTCTGCGTTCCAGGCCGAGAACTGGCGCGGCTGCGTGCTGACCGCGCCCACTGTATCGGGGAAGCGGTGATCGTCGGCGCGGTTGCGCAGAACAAGGGCGACGGCGGCCATGCCAGCATTGCTCTCACCCGCCGCCTCGCCAAGGACCGTGCGCACGGCGATGTCCCGTTCCTTCAGCGAGATGGGCTTGGCCAGAAGCGGTGCGGCTTGCGCCGCGCTGGTGCGCCGATCTCCGGCCGGGGGACCATCAGGAGATGGCGAGCTACCAGACGTTCCCGATGTTGATTCCGGCGGCACCTGCGCGGCACCGCCTTCAACGAAAGGGCGGCCGGTGATCTCCTGATACTTTTCGGGATGGGCGGCATAGTAGTCGTAGGCGGCGCCGGGCGAGGTCCAGGCCTCGGGATGGGCGCGCATCAACGCCGCGCCCTCGCGCTCATCGACATCGAGCCAGCCGAAGATCCGCCCTGCCATGGCGCCGCCGATGCTGCGGTCCATATTACCGCGATGGCGTTCCTCCGCAGCCGCATTCGTCTGATTCCCCGCCTGCCAGCGTTCCTCGAAGGCGATGAAACTGTCGGTGCCTTCACCGCGAACATGTTCCCGATTGAAATCGGCTGCATCTCCTGCAGCAGAGCGCATCCCTTCCAACGAGACGGAGACCGACGCCGCGCCGTCGGCGAAGGTGGCCTCGCGCGCTGGCGGAATGCGATAGGCATCGCGATCAACGCCGAGATTCGCGCCGGCAGTGGGATCGGCAGGTAGCCCTGGCAGTATGTCGTCCACGACGCCCTCTACGACGCTGTCGACGACGGAGCGGCTGGTACCGACCTGCTCCGGCGTCTGCGGATTGAAGATGGCGCCGACATCGAGCGGAGACATGCCGCGATTCATCAGCTCCCGCCCGACCATCTGGTTGAGATTGGCGTCCATGGAGACGCCGGCGCTTTCCATGCGGGCCTCAGCCTCGGCATAGTTCTCCGCCTCGTCGAGCCGGCGGATATAGCTTTCCGCGAGGCGTTTCCCCTCGTCGAGGCTGAGGCGCTTGTCCTCGCTGGCCGAAGTCTGGGTGCCGCTGCTCTCGGTAGTGCCGAGAGAGTTGCGGGTGGTGAAGATGTGCTGGGCGTCGCGGGATAAGCCCTCGTCGTGGGCAAGCCGCACGACTTCGGCAAACTCCTCGTTGCTTTTTCCAGAAAGCCGGCTTTCTCCTGTCAGGGTAAGATTGCCGGTCACCCCCCTGTGCTTCCCACCCACCCCCAATGAGCCGGCCAGCGCCGCCTGCATGGCCAGTTCCGTCGATATTCCATGCCGGGTCGCGAAATCCTCGACCCGGTTATAGGCGTCGCGAACCTGGCGGCTGTTCTGCAGGCTGATATCGCTGGTGCCGGAACTCGAGGCCATGGTCCCTTCGCTGACGCTGCGGCCGAAGGCCGTGAGTTCGCTGGCGCTGTTCGAGATGAACTCCGAAAGCTCTGCCGCGGTACTGCTGGCGGCCGTGCGCGATTCCTCGGCCCGGCGCGAGATCTCCGCCCGCACCGCCTGGCTCGCCTGCACATTCATCGCGCCTGACGAAACCGCGGTGCCGCCGGCCCAGGAATGGCTGCCGTCGTGATTGCGAGTCAGCATGGCACCGTTGGGGGCGGCGAAGGTCTCGCGGCCGACATCGGCCACCGCGGACATGTTCATCTTGTTGGCGGCATAATTGTTCATCGACATATTGCCGAGGCCGATGGCGCCGGTGGCGGCCTCGCGCCCGGTCTCGATTGCCGCGCCCTGGCTCACGTTGAGCATCGAGGTTGCCATGCCGACCATGCGCCCGGCCCCGAACATGATCGCGGTCGCCAGGAAGGGCACGCTCATCATCAGGAAACCGGCGACGGTGCCCACATCCTGCTCGACCGCCCGGATCCCGAAATGGTTCGCCCAGGACAGGACCACGTCGCTCACCGAGCCGTCCGATGTCACGGCACCCGCCTCGCGGTAAAATCCGGTCGAGGCCTTGATGACGATGGAATGCAGGATGGCCGAAAGAGGCTCCCAGGCGGCGATCCAGACGAAGCCGCCGAGATAGCCCTTGATGACCGGCAGGGCGAGCGGCGTCATCATCATCAGGACCGCCATCGGGAAGGCGGCGTAATAGAGAGACTCGAAGACGATCTTCAGCAGCGGCACCCATTTCGCGGCATTGGCGCCGATACCGGCATAGGAGGAGCGGGTCTGGATATCGGCACGGGCGACCTGGTAGATGTCCATCGCCGCCGAATTGCCGGAAGTGGCGATGAAGCGCATCAGCCCATCGTCCATGGCGTTGACCAGCATGGCTTGGTGGACCGTATGGACCGCGGAGGCCGAGGACATGGCCATCATCGACTGGAAGGCCGCGAGCGTGCCCTGCAGGCGCGAGACATTGGCCGGCCCGGTGGCATTGGCGCCCTGGAACATGCCCGCCGCCTTCTGCTGTAGCACGGCATTGACCTCGGCCGTGACTGATGCGCGCACATCCGCCCATCCCGAGGAACAGGTGCGGGTCTCGCCCTGCACGACGTCGTAATAGGCCAGCGAGGCCGGCATATTGGCGGTGATGAAGCTTTCGAGATCGCCGGCCGTGGCCAGCAGTTCCAGATCTATATGGCCGAGATTGCTGGCGTCGATCGCGCATTGCTGCATGAAGTTCACCAGGTTCTCGTGAATCAGCGGGCTGACCGCGCGCCAGTTCGCCGCCTGCGCCATCAGGGTCGAACCGAAGAGGATGCCGTTCCTCTGATAGCTCAGATCCGTCGGCGTCGACATCAGCGTCTCCATCTGGCCGGTCAGGAAATAGCTCACCGCCGAGGTGTAATGGCCGAGCATCGCCACCGGCGTCGGGACGTTGTCGACGATGCCGTAGATGGGAATGGTTCCCGAGGTGCGGTCGATGATGACGACACTCGACTTCGGCCCGAGGGTGAAGAGCATCACCAGCACCATGGTGAGGACGTATTTCATGGCGCCGCCGAGGCTGCCGCCGAAGGCGAGTTGCAGCGTTATCCAGGCGATGCCGATCATGATCCCGATCTGCAGCAGATTGTGGAAATTGCCCGAACCGGTATAGGCCCCAAGCATGTTGAAGATGTCGTAGAGGTAATAGCCGCCACCGGTGGTATAGATCTCCCACCGCATCTCAGCCGCCCTGCCCCATCATCGAGGCGAATTTCGTGGAGGAGCCGGCGCTGAGCAGCGCCTTGTGCAGCTGCAGCTTCTCGATCGCCGCCAGCGCGTCGTTGTATTTCTCGGCGGCCTGGCGGCGCAGGGTGCCGAAACCGTTCTGGGTCTGGCGGATGGTCTCCTGGAATTCGCGGACGATGTCGCCGAAGGTGTCGATATTCGAGGCGGCCCGGCTCATCTCGGAGAGCGTCTCGTTCATGTAGAGCATGGCCAGTTCGACTGCGACGAGCTCCGACAGCAGCGCGATCTCGTCGTCGACGAACTGGTATTTATAGGCGCGCGCCGTCTTCAGCGTCTCGTAGACCGGCGCCGAGGTCAGGCCGATGATGCCGATCATCTCCTCGGTCAGCGCGGTGTCGTCGCGGATCGCGTCCGAGATGCCGCGCACCACGGTTTCGACCCGCGCGAAATACGCCTGATCGCGGGGCAGCGTGACATCCGCCCAGACCGGATTGAGGCAGCGCTCGCGTTCGTCGCATCTGAGGATCGGGACCGTGCCGCCATCGACCAGGGCGAGCAGCATTTCCGGTGTGAAGGCGCGCGGTGCGATGGTGCGGTGACGCGGCCCTTCGTTGTCGTCGGCCGCGCCGGTGGTGATGATCGTGCCGGTCATCGACATGAAGACCTCGCCGATGGCCGGATTGGAGGCGAGAAAGCCGTTCTTCCTGACCGCGCGCCAGGCATAGTTGATGTCGATCGGCACCTGGTCGGCCAGTTCGCCCTCGGCTTCGCGCAGGGTCTCGTTCTGCTGGCCGCCGGTGCCGCAGCCATGCCGGCGCGCCACGGCATCGGCGAACTTGCCGTTCATGCCGCCGACGGTCTGGCAGATATGCTGGGAGGCACCGTCCATCTTCGGCCAGAGCGAGCCCGAGAGCATCTGCCCGGCCTCGCAGGAATTGATGTTCATCGCGTTCACCTCCTGGAGCAGGTCGCGCAGCTTCGAGACCTGTTCGGCAACGGCGGGCGAGAGGCTTTCGAGGGCCAGCTCGAAAGCGAAGGAGGCGGCGTTCTGCATGATCGCCTCCATCAGGTAGATCATCTCGTCGCGGCTGATGAAGCTGAAGGAGCCCCCGAAAATGTCGATGCCGCCGCAGCCGGCGCGCACCGAGGGCAGTTGAACATGCATCATCGAGGCATTGCGCGGCCGGGTGCGGACATAGAGCGAGCCGAGGGTGACATAGCCGCCCATCTGGCCCTGATAGGCCTGCGGGCGGGTGACATTGATGCCGCCGCCGGTGCGTTCCCAGAAATCGCGCAGGTCGTCGCCAAGGCTCTGCGCCACCAGGGGCTCCGGGGCAGCGGCGAGGCCGGCGACCAGGGCAAAGGCGGCGGCGAGTTTGCGAAACATGGGGCAACTCCTAATAGCGTTCGCCGGCGGGGACTTTGGTCACGACATGGACCCGTTCGAGGATGACGTCTTCCGTCAGAAGGCCGGAGCCGATGGGCTCGACCACGCCCGTGCGCGGCTCGACCAGGGCGATGGTGGGCCTCGGGCTGTCCGCGAGACCGAAGGCGCGCAGCTGGCCGGTATCGACGGCGGCCTCGGGAAAGAGCGGATGGAAGGAGCCGTCGGCGCTGACCACGATCACCTCGATGCCGAAGCTCTCGCGCATGCGGGCGACGATCTCGAGCTGCGGCGTGCAGAGCCCGCAGCGGGCCGGATCCTCGACCACGACCATGAAGCCGAGATTGGCGGCGGCCTCGCGCAAGGAGGTCTCGCGGGCGGTGCGGATCTGGTCCTGATAGACCGCGCCGCCCATCTGGCTCATCGGAAAGCGGGTATTGATGTCGAGCGAAGGGGTGCGGAAGAGCACGCGCTGCCATTGATCGGTGAAGGCTGCGGCCATGCGGCTCATGCGCTGCTGCGCCTCCATATAATCCTGCACATGCTCAGGCGTCGGCTCGAGCACGGCGCGGTATTTCAGCTCGTCCATTTGCTTGCGGAAGGTCTCGATCTGCTCGGCATAGGTTTTCGGGGGCGATGCCGATGCTGCGGATGGCAGAGCTTCCGGCAGGGCGTCTGGCGCCGCTGCCTCCTCGGGCTCTTCCTCCGGCGCGGTCGGATCGCAGTAGAAGTTCCAGCCGGTCCGGATCGCATCGCCGCAATAGCCGAAATATGCTCCCTCCCGCGCTGCGACCGCTTGCGGCGCGAGAAGCAAGGCGATGCTCAGCAGCAGCGTGCCGAGAGGGACAGTGGCCCGACCCTCATCCATGGGCACCCTCGCGCAAGGCCAGAAGCGTGGCTCGCAGCCGGGTCAGATAGGCGCGCGGATTGCGATAACCCTCGATGCTGGCCACCACCTGCTGCGTTGCCATGTCCACGATCAGCAGGAGCGGCACCCGCCCTGCCCCATCGGCCTGCGGATGGCCCCGCGCGTCAGCGCAATCGGGAATCGGCGCGATGGGGCGCCCGTCCTGCGAGGCCACCAGAAGCGGCAGGCCCACTGGTTCCGCGGCCGCCTGCAAAACCGACGCCGCCCCCTGGCAGAAGACGCAACAGCTGACCCCGACAAGGATCAGGCCGGGAGGAGAAGACAGGCATTTCGGGATGGTTGCGGCGGCAGGCGCGGCAATGGCGGGGGCGGCGGCAAAGGGAGCGAGCGCGAGGCCGGCCAGCAGATCGCGGCGCTTCATGGCCCACCCTCCCCGCTGATCGCGCCGGCGGTCAGGTCCAGCCGGTCGCGTAGATAGTCTGTGACCATCTCCGATGTCGGCACATTGGCCTCGTTCATCATGTCCTCGAAGGCCTCGGAAAGATCGATCCGGTCCCAGTCGATCCTCTCCATCTCGTCGAGCCGCAGCCCGGTGCAGTTCGGGCTGCGCGCACTGCCCCAATCGGTGCCGGCCAGGCGGCGGATCTCCTTCTGGAAGACCATGGCGAGCTGGCTGTTGAAGGTGCAATAGGAGCGGCGGCGCTGCAGGCAGACGCCGAGGACCCGGCGCGAGCAATAGGTGCCGACATAGATGGCGGCCTTCGCCGCCACCCGGTCCATCAGCGCCAGCTCGTTTTCCGAACATTCGCCGAGGATGCCGTTCGCCCAGCCACTGTCGTTGCAGCAATTGATGGTGCTGAGCGCGCCGATGCGGCAGTTGCGCGCCGCGCCGGCAAACAGGCTCACCCGCTGCATGTCGATGGATTTCTCGCTGTCCTTCGCCGCCTCGTCGAGCATGGTGAGCCAGGCGGCGGCATTGCCGAAATCGGTGTTCGGCTCATCCACGATCCCCTCGCAAAGCGAGCCCACGCAGACATTGAAGGCGGTGCAATGCTCGGGCAGGTCGATCCCGCCGCCGCAGCGGTACCGATATTCCCAATGCTGGCAGCCGGCGGGGGCCTCGCCCAGGTCCTCCTCCGCCTCGACCTCGCTGAGGCAGGTCTGGCCGATCACCTCGCAGGACTGATCGGCCTGAAACGGGCCGCAATCGCTGCGGCTGTCGAGATCCCCGGCCAGGCAGCTGTGGTCCTGGCGGTATTCCCAGCATTCGCGCGAGACCGGGAAACCCATGACGGTGCGCACCGCGGGGCCGGAGGTGCAGACCGCCTCCTCGGCCACGCAGCCCTGTTCCGAAGGCGGCGGATCGCAGGAATTTACCAGCCGGTCCTCGATCCGCTCGATGCGGGATTCGAGCCGCTCCGCCGGGGCGTGATCGCTCAGATCGTTGCGGCAGACCCATGTCGCGCGTTCGAGCTCGCAACCGCCCTCGCCCCGCGTCAGGCAGCGGGTCTCGGTCCGCTCGCAGGCGGCATTCGCTGAGAGCGAGGCGCATTGATCCCCGGTCGTACAGGCATAATCGCGCTCGAACTCCAGGCAGCGGCCGCCTCCGGGCATCTCCCGCTCGCGCCAGACCGCAAAGCAGCCCGTCTCCCCGGTGCAGGCGCGGTAATAGGTCCAGCCGTCGGGCGCGGTGAAGCTGAGCTGGTCGGAACGGGTCTCGTAGCGCACCCCCTCCCAGGAAAGCCCGTAGCCGATCCAGAAGATGCCGCGGCCGAAGATGTCGAAGATCCCGCCGCTGGCCGGCTCGCGGGTCAGCGTCGGCTCATGAGCGATGCAGCGCTCCTCCAGTAGCCGGCACTGATTGCTGGGCTGGCTCTCGGGCAGGTCCTCGGGCGCGCAGGCGCCATCCTCGCCCGGTCTGCAGGTGACGGTGACATTGCCGCGCGTCACGTCGCAACGCCAGCTGTCCTCCCGGTCCACATCGACCACCCGGCTCAGCATGCAGCTCTGCTCGCGCAGGCTGGTATGCGTCTCGCAGAAGCGCTCGAAGGGCTCGAGAACGCCGAAGCCGTCGAATTCGCAGGCCGGATCGGTGCTGGTCGAGCTGCTGAAGTAGCGCCCGGCGATATCCTCGGCCCGGATCGTGGCCTCGTCGGCCACGGTGATGCCGACATGATCCGGGCCGGGATCGTATTCCGGCCGCAGCGTCGCGCTGTCCAGAATGTCCTGAAACCCGCGCGCCGCCATGGTGCCGCCGGCGACGGCCTCGTTGCGGCGCGCCTCGATATTGCCGCTGTCGATGCCGGTTTCCGGGATATCGGTGCCGGCATAGGGCGTCACCACCTCGGCGACCGAACCGCCGCTGAAGATCTCCGAGCCGATATTCGGACGTGCGGCATTGCCGGCGGCGCGGGCGCGCGCGGCCGGATCGGCGATCTCTTCCTGCGCCGGCACGGGCAAGGCGAGCGCAAGCAGGGCAAGCGAGACGATGGCGGCCCGCCCGATCATCTGGCGGTCCCGGCGAGGTCGCGGGCGGTCTCGGCCGCATCGCCATTGCCGGCGGCGATGAGCCGCAGCGCCGTTTCCAGCGGGATATTGCCGTTCAGCCGGTCATGACGCGGCGGCGGATCGCTTTCGCAGGCCGGGCTCTCGCAGGCGCCGAGCCCCTCGCCCAGCACCACCAGGACCGGCACCGCCTGGATGTCGAAACGGCGAAACAGCGTCGGGTCGATGGCGAAGCCCTCGCCGATCTCGTCGCCCTCGAACACTTCATCGAGCCTGGCCCGAGTCTCGAAGACCGAATTCTCGACGAAGCCGCGAAACACCACGGTCAAGCCGTGATCGGCCGCCTCGCGCATCATCTGACGCAGCGATTGCGGCGGCATGGAAAAACTGGCGAAGAGAAGGGCGCGGGTCTCGGCATATTTCTCGCCCTGCCCTTCGGCACCGGTCTCTTCCTCGGCGCCGAGCAGCCTGCGTATGCGCGGATCATTCAGTGCCCGGCTGCGGATTCCGTCGAGATCGCCGATCTCCACGCCCTCGCGTGGCTCCTGGATGGTCAGGCGGTCGGCCAGTTCCTCGCCGCGCGCCTCGGCATCGCGCACGATATTCTCGACCGGCGCGGCGATGGGTCCGGTCGCCCCCGGTGCGAAACGCACCGGGGGGTCATCCTCCTCGGCCGCGGACGGAGCCACCGGGCCGAGGAACGCGAGCGCGGCCAGGAGCGCGCCGGTCAGAGCGCGCAGCAGTTTCTCTTGCGCCACATGAGCCATCCGAAACTCTCTCCCTGATATGGAAATTCGCGCATGGAATCGACGAACTGGGTCGAGGACCCAAGCGGGCCGCAGGCATAGCGGCCGCTGGTCGCCGCGCGAGGCCGGGTCACCTGCAGCCGGTATTGCGATTTCTTGATGATCGGCGCGATGTCGGGCGTACACAGCGCCGAGCTCGAAGAACTGGTATTGCGCGCCAGGCCGAGCCGGTGCTGGCGCGCGATCATCTTCGCGGTCACGGTCTGCGAGGCCTGGATGCCGCCGTAATGGGCATTGCTGTCGCCCTGGATCGGATAAAGCCCGCCCTGGCAGCCATTGCACCAGAAAAGCTCGTCCCGCGGCAGGCTGCCGCTGGAGGCGGCGACGCAATCGGCGGCGCAGGCGGCCTGCGCAACCGGATTGGCGAAGAGGATCGCCTCGGGATTGACGATGGTGTTGAGCTCGGCGTCCTGCCAGAGCGGATCGAACTCGCTGATATAGGCGATGTCGAAAGCGGTGTTTTCAAGGCAAAGCCCGTCCACCACCGTGCCGAGCCAGGAGATCAGCGGGTAATAGTAGTAATGCACCTGCCATTTGCTGCCGGTCTGGTCGCCGTCGGAACTGGTCACCGAGGATTTGCCGATGGAGAAGAGGCCGAGATCGGCGCTGAAGCCCATATTGACGAAACAGCCGGCTTCATTGGCGACATCGGTGAGCCGCGCCGGCTCCCAGAGCCCGATGGCCAGGCCGATGCGCGGCGGCACGCCCGCGCAGAGGCAGACCGGCAGCGAGGGATTGGGGGTGTCGGGACGGGTGTTGAGCACCCGGATGGCGCCGATGGAGATCGGAAAGATGCAGTCCCAGCAAACCTCGGTGATCGGGTTGAGGAAGCGGGCATTGCATTTGGCCTGCACCTCGCCACCGGCGAGACCGAGGCCCAGAGCAAGGGCCAGCATCGCGGCAAGGCGTTTCATGGCCGTTCCTCCGCGACCGGGATTTCCTCGACCATCAGCAGCGGATCGGCGCGGGTGATGATCGAGGGCAGCCGCTCGAGACCGAAGCGGTCGACGATGACGCCGTCCTGATCGAACCAGAAGCGCCGCCCATGCGCGCGCATGAGATCGAGCGGGGCGCCGCGGGCGATGACGATCAGCGTGTCGAGTTCATTGCCGTCTTCTAGCGCTAATTCCACCTGGTCCGGCGCATCGCCGTCTATGACCACGATCCGCTTCGAGAAGCCGGACCAGGCCAGCGGGTTGACCGTCGTGCCGGCCGCGGCGAAGATCTGACCATTGTGATCGGCGAGATCGCGGTCAAGCGTGATCGAGGGATCGAAATGCCAGGCGCGGTATTCCGCGGCCGGCGGCAGGTCATGCGCGGCGGCGGGGCGTTCGAGATAGTCCCGCGTGCGGGCCTGCATCTCGCGCTCCATCCGCGCCAGCTCGCCGTCGTCTTCCATGGCGCGCAACCGCGCCATGATCTCCTCCAGAAAATCCGGCTCGGCGATCGGAAACACCGTGCCGTAGGTGCCGAAATTCTTCGCCCATGCCGCACCGGCGCCGATCAGCGGCATGGCCAGCGCGAGACCGATCAGTAATCCTGCCCATCCGCCCATGCCTTCAGGTCCTTCCAGTTGGGAACGAGATTGGTGCCGAAACCGACGGCGACGATGCGGTCGCGCGAAAACAGGCCGACGGTTTCGTAACGGCTGTCGAGCGAATCCGGGCTGGTCCCGAACGCCGCATACATGCCCGGCGGGATCTCCCCCTCGGGCAGCGGCGACGCAAAGGGCGCGTCACCGCGCA
The DNA here is from genome assembly GCF_006386455.1 of Paracoccus sp. FO-3. NCBI lineage: Bacteria > Pseudomonadati > Pseudomonadota > Alphaproteobacteria > Rhodobacterales > Paracoccaceae > Paracoccus > Paracoccus sp. FO-3. The sequence goes on from NZ_VCBQ01000008.1 coordinate 19,563, forward strand.
TGACCGGCGGATGGCAGGTGCCGGCAACGCAGACGGCGCCGTCCACATGACTGATCCGGTCGCCCGGCATCCCCAGCACCCGCTTGGTGAAATAGAGCCCCTCGAAACGGTCGGCATAGGCATGCGGCGGCAGAGCAGCGATCACCGCGCCGCGCCAGACAAGTTTCGGCCAGGTCCACATCAGATAGGCGTTGTCCGGCATCGAGCTCGAGGCGTTGATATTGAGCCGGAAGGCATTGAGCGCCCAGAAGCCGGAAAGGCAGAAAAGCGCGCCGAGCACCATGAAGCTTCGGCGAGCGATCACGCGCGCCCTCATGGCCGGCCTCCCCGGACGGCAATCTTCTCCAGCGCCTGCTCGGCAACCTGCGCGGTAATGTCCGGGGCGCCCGAGAGAACCACGGCCGAGTTCACCACGATCACCGCGTTCTCGCGCGCGAATTCCGCGATCGCCGCTTCGAGATCGGCCTGGTATTTCAGGGCCTCGGTCTCGTAATCGGTATCCGACAGCTCGCGGCCGCCGGCCTGGATGAAGCGCAGCACCGCCTCGGTCGCGTCGATGGTCACGATGCCGGTGGGCAGGCCGGCGGGTCCGGTGGCAAGAACAATCGAGAGCGTGATCGCAATGCTGGCCATGGCGGTCAGGCTATGGGCGATGAGGTGGACGAGGTTCATGGCGCGCCTCCGCATTCCTCGGCCTGGGCCTGCGCGCTTTCAGACGCCGCAATGGCCGCAAGATGGGCGCGCCGCACCCGGCACCAGACCCGATAGGGATAGTGGCAGCGTCGCCCGAAGGGATAGGCTGCATCGAGGGCCTGCCAACGGGTCTCAAAGCTCGCCCCCGGCGGCAGATCCGCTTCCACCCGGGCGATGACCGCCCGTGCCGTGTCGGCCCAGGTGCCGCGCTCACCCTCACCGCGCAGCCGGGCACGCCGGAAATCGTCGCGCGCGGGTGTCATTCCACAGCCCCCTCTTCGACGAGAATGCGGATGGCCTCGACCGTGCTTCGGCCCTGGTCCTTCAGCTGGCGGATCTTCGCGACCGTCGAGCCTTTCGAGGAATAGACCGCGAGGCAGAAGGGATCGAGCAGCAGCCTGCCGAAGAACCAGCCGCCCGGCCCCTTGATGCCCATCTCGGAAAACAGCCCGCGCACCGATTGCAGGGATTTCAACTGGCCGGCGATATGGGGCGAGACGGAAAGCCGCCGGTCGGCCACCAGCCGGTCGATGGTCTCGGGCTTCTGGGCCAGAAACACCGTCCAGTCGCTGTTCTGCAGGCAGACCGTGGCCGCGACATTGTTGTAATAGTCGTCGATGGACTGGGTGCCGGTGATCAGCGCGCCGGTATATTTGCGCGCGCGCCGCACCACGCCCTCGATGAACTTCGCCGTGGCATGGGTCTGGAGCAGGTCCCAGGCCTCGTCGATCAGGATCGCCACCGGCACCGCCCGGTCGGTCTTGAACATCAGTTCCGTGCCCAGAAACATGATCATCTGCAGCACCACGTCCTGCAGAACCCGCTGGCCCTTGATGTCCGAGAGCTCGAAGACCGTGAAATCGCTGTCCAGCCGCAGGTTCGCCGGCCCCGCGAAATAGGTCCCGTAAGGCCCTTGCCGCGTGAAGGCCTGCAGCTTGACCACCACGTCGAGCAGCCGGCGGTCCTCGGCGGCGATGGCCTGCAGCCGCTCCCAGACATCGGTGACCTCGGCGGCGGGACCCTTCTCGTCCCAGACCTCGCCGACGATGCGGCTGATGAATCCCTCCTCGAGATCCTCGACCCGCGACTGCCCGCCCTCGCCGAGCGCGGCCATCGAGGCGAAGATCCGGGTCAGCAGTTCCACCGCATCGGCGCGGTATTCGTCGCGCGCCATGTCGGCGGGCGAGAGCATGGAGAAGGGGTTGAGGCGGATCTCGCGCGAGCCATCGAAGCCCACGAAACTCCCGCCGATGATCTCGACCGTGGTCTTGAAGGAATAGCCGTCGTCGATCACCACCACCTTGCCGCCCGAGGCATAGATCGAGGTGACGAGTTCCTGCATGAAGACCGACTTGCCGGCGCCGGACTTGCCGACCACCGCGACATTGTAATTGCCGTCGGAGAGGAAATTGTCCCAGTCCATGATCTGGCCCTGGCGTCCGAGCAGCAGCACGCCACGTCCGCTGCCCGATCCGGTCCATTCGCCATGCAGCGGCGCAAGCGCCGCGCCCGCCTGTGCCTTCAGGATCTTCATGCGCTGGAGCCGCTTCAGGTCGTCCATGCGCTTGCCATGGACCGTGAAGGGCAGCGCCGAGAGGAAGACCGGAAGCTGGATGAAGGTATCCGTTTCCAGGACCAGTCCCGCATGGCGGTAGATCTTGGCCAGCTCGGCCAGCGCATGCCGGGCGTCCTCGGTGCCGCCGAGCGTATAGGCGCAGGTCACGAAGACGGTATCGAGCAGCTTCTCGCCCATCTCGACCGCCTCGTTGACCGCTTCGAACTCGCGCATCTTCTCGGCCAGGTTGCCGGCGAAGCGGGCGAATTGCGTCGATGCCGTGTGCTGAAGCCCGGCGCGCTTTTTCATCAGGAAGGAGGAGGCGTCGGATTTGGAGCGGACCCGCATGCTGAAGGAGGTGAGTACCGGGCCGACCGGACGCTCTGAGATGCGTTCCGGCACGCCGTTCAGCAGCATGCCGAGCGCGAATTCCCAGTCCTTGGGGTAGCGCCGGACGCTGGCGCTGGCCACCGCCATCGGCGGATCGCCCATCAGCGCGATGGCCGAACGCCTGACCTGGAGCCCTGCGCCGGGCAGCTGGTAGTTGAGCGCCTCCTCGTCGCTGTATTCGAGCTCGGAGATGCCGGCGAGGCCGCGGCAATGCAGCAGCTCGCCGAGCAGGCGCAGGAAATCCGCGGGACCGGTATGGCGCACGAATTGCTCGCCGCCGAAGACCGAATAGAGCGCGCGGCGGAAGTTCCGCAAATCCTTGCGCTGGCCGAGATCGGCATCGCCGTCGATCCAGCAGGCGACGAAGATCCGGCGCTGATGCGGCACCGCCTTGATGACGTGATCGGTGCCGTAGCGCGCCGCCCGCAGATGGGCCATGCGGCGTTGCGCCATCTCGCGGACGAGTTCGTCCCCGGTCAGGCGGTGTCGCGCCCACCGGATCAGCGGCGCATCGATGTCGGGCGAGGTCCAGTTCAGGAACTGGATCGTGGCATTGTTCGGGGCATTGGCGTTGATCACCGATTGCAGGTTGGAGGCCACTTCGTCCGAGCCCACCACCGGGTTCACCTCGATCAGGAAGCCGGTCGAGTTCTCGTTGAAATAAAGCTCGGTCTCCGGATCGAAGATCCGGTAGGGCAGTAATTCCGCCACGACATGACCGGCAAGCGAGTCCGGCTCGTCCTCCGACCAGTCGGGATCGTCGAAGAGCCCGGCGAGGAGCGGCTTAAGCACCCGCATCACGACCGCGCCTGTGCCCAACGGGCTTCCCGCACCACGAAATGCACGAAGCCCGCCTCATGGAGCAGCCCGTCGGTATCGAGATGCGGCGCGATCCAGAGCGTGCCGACCTGTTCGGGGATCCGGTATTGCGCGGCCCGGTAGGGCATGCCGCCATCGCCCATGGCGCCGGGCGGCGTGCCCCCGCCCTTGCCCGCCGCCACGACAAGCGGCGCCTGCGAGATTTCCTTGCCGAGCGTGTCGGCGCGGCTCTCGCGGACCGGGATCGCCGCCATCCGCCCGCCGGGATCGGCGCGGGTGATGGTGGTGCAGGGCGATCCGCCGGTCTGGGCCGGACAGAGGAAATCCTTCTCGGTGGTGGTGCCGCCGCAGGCGGCGAGCAGCGGCAGGACCAGCAGGGCGCATAGCGCCCCGGGTTTCGCGCCGAATTTTACGGGGGCGATCATTTGAGCGACACTCCTTCCATGAAGACGACTTCGACCTCGGTCCCGGCATAGAGCGAGACCACGGGCTGATATTGCTCGGCGCGCTTGATGTAATATTCGGCCAGCCGGTCGGCAGCGTTGCCGGCCGCGCCGCCGACCATGCCGGTGCCGGCCCCGGCCAGGACCGAGCCGACGGTTTCTGCCCCGTCGTTCGAACCGGCGATGGAGGCGGCCGATGAGATGGCGTCGGCGAAACCGCCCAGGGCGCCGGCGATCGCGGCACTGGAGGCGAGATTGCCCTCGCGCGAGACCACATGGCCGCGCACCCCGGCCTTGCCGGATCCGGCGACGAGGCCGGCGACCTGGGTTTCGATCACCTGGTTGCCCCTGCCCATGCAGGTCAGCGTGGTGAGGCGGACATAGACCCGTTCGCTGGAAAGATCGCCCATGGCCGAGCCGAGCACGGTGCAGCCGGTGATATTGATCCGCCGCCCCTGTCCCGCGCCGGTAGCGGCGGTGATTGCCGGGCCAGTGAGGCGCACCAGCACCGGGACCGGATTGTCGCGCGAGACCACGCCGGTCGAGGCATCGACGCCGGAGATCACCACGGCGGGCGCATAGCTGCCGGCGGGGATGTAATTGCGCAGGTCATGGACGGAAGAGGACCGTTCCTCTGCGGCGGGGGCGGGCGGTTCCGGCAGTGGTGCGAGGTTGAAATCCACCGAGAATCCCGGCCCGGGGGGCTGGGTGGCCGTCCCGGTCCCCTGCCCCGGCACGGCGCTGCGTGTGCCGCCGCCGGCAATGAACTCCTGGCCATAGTTTTCCCCATTGGGGCCGAGAGCAGCGCCGGGGGGCGCGGGAATTGCCGCACCGCCGGTGCCTTCCTTCAGCGCATTGATCTCGGCCTGTTGGGCGACGATCACCTCGTCATATTCCGCCCGCAGCGCCTCGATGCCGCTCTGTTGGCTCTCGGTGAGGGCGGTGACCGTGGAGGTCAGTTCAGAAACGGTGCGGCCGAGCCGCTCGATCTCCTCGCGGCTCTGGCGCGCCCAGCTCAGTTCCGGCGAGGCCTGCGAGGTGCGGTCGGCGATGATGGTCTCGTCGACCCGGTTGCCGGCCCCGCTGCCCTGGAACACCGCCCGGCGCGCGTTCATCACCTGTCCGAGAACGAATATGACCAGCAGCAGCGCGCCCGCCGCGAGGCCGAGGACGAGCCATTGCTGTTTCTTGCGCCCCATCAGCCCTTCTCCAGGACCACGACCCAGGCGCGCTGGTTCGGGCCCAGATCGTTGCGCTCGACCCAGACCCCCAGTACGCGGCTGGTGAAGAAATCCTGTGGTCGGACGTAACGGCCGCTGCGCCCACCGGCGGCAACCAGCACCCGCGCCCGCATGCTATTGGCCGACAGCGTGGCGATCCCTGTCCCGTGCCCGCGCGCCGGCGGCGCCTTGCCGGCAATATGCCGGTCGATGGCCGCGCGGGTGAGCGCGACCAGGCTCGAAGCATAGCCACCGCCGCCCTCGCCGGCCGCCAGCTCGAATGTTGGCGCCGGCTTGTCCGCCGTTGCGCCGCTGGCGGCAGAAACCGCCGCAGGGCTGTCGGGCACCCCGTTCACGGTGACGATCACCGTCTCGGCGCCGAGATTTTGTCGCGGCGTCAGCTCATAGCCGAAGGTGACCCCGCGTTCAGTGATGATATAGCCGGTCTCGAGCCGCAGCTTGTCCAGCGCACCCGCGAAGCGCAGGAACACGTCGCCGGTGGATTCGTCGTTCATCTCCTGGAACTGGCTCTCATCCTTGACGATCCGGCGGATGCGATCGCCCAAGACGCTGATCCGCGTCACCTCGCTTGCCGAGGCGGCAATCTTCACCGATCCGTTCGGCCGGACGGTGAGCTTCTGGTCCGCCAGCGCAGGCAATGCCAGCATTGCGGCCGCCAGGGACAGGACGATCGTCCGTTTCATTCCTCGGCCTCCAGAAGTTCGATGCGCGAAAGCCGGATCGAGGCACCCTCCTCGACGAAGGTGAGCAGGATCCGGCGGGGACCGTTGGTGACTTCGGTCGTGTCGAGATAGGTCGCGAGCGTGCCATCGACGGTGATCTGCAGCCGCTGGAGGTCGTGGCCGATCCTGCCCGGCCGGAAGACGGTGGAAATCCGCCGCAGCCGGATATCGTCGGCGATGTCGTCATAGGCGGCGAGCAACCGGGCGCGATCCGGCGCCGCGGCGATGCGCTCGATCACGTCCCGCCCGTAGCGGATCGTGGCCGGGCTGACCGTATACATGGCATAGACCGCATCCAGGCTCAGTGCCTCGATATAGCGGATATCGGCGGCGCCCCGCGCCACCATGCCGTCCGAGACCCGCGAGGGAATCAGCACCACCTGCGAATCCGTCTGGCTGATGCGGTAGCTCAGTGCGAAATTCGTGGCGATGGAGAGGCCGAGGAATACCGCGAGCAGGTTGCGCGCCCGTTGCGCGGCCTTCATCTTCCGGCTGAGAACCGAGACGTTCATCAGCCCCTCCACATCGTGACGGAACTGTCGGGCCAGGCACGCACCGGCCCGGCCTCGCGCGGCAGGTACCAGTAGAGAAGCGCCAGCATGCGCTCGAGCCCGCCGTCTCCCTTCAGGCGCTTCCAGAGCACATAGCTCGCCGCGCCGAGGATCATCCCGGCCAGCGCGGCCTGCAGCGCGACGCCCACTCCGAAGGGCAGGAGCAGCGCCAGCCCCTCGTCCACCGGGAAAAGCAGGATGCGGGACTGCTCCTGGAGCCGCTGCTCGATCTTGACGACATTGTCCTGCATCGGAACGATCCTCGGACGGGGACTGCGGTAAGAGAGAGCCGCAGGGCAAGACCATGCGGCCCATGCGGTCAGGCCTCCTGGCCGGCATCGGGCGCCGCGACAGGCGCTTCCACCATGTCGATGGTCGCCGTCACACCGCCGATCGAGCTGACGATCGCGACGCCGTAGCCGAGGAAGAGCGATACCGCGACGGCGGTGATCACATAGGTCCAGCGCCCCGTGGCCATCAGCGTGATGGCGGCGATGATGATCGAAATGATCAGGACCAGATAGCCGCCGGCGCCGTTCATCAGCGTGGTCAGAGTGGTGGTGATGCTGGTGAAGCCGGCCTCGACGCCGGTGCCGGCACCCGCCGCGAAGGCGGCAGCCGGAAGCAGGGTGGCCGCAAGGGCCACCAGGAAACGCAAGGGTCTCATGGAGTTACCTCAGTCTGTGGAAGTGATCGGCGTACCGGTCGGGGGAACAATAAACGTTCATCACAGCAATGCAATATGATTCACACAATAAATATGAATTGTTGCTTGACTGGGGTGGCTGTGGGAGGTTGCGCTTATGCTGACAGGATGTGCAACGCACTCCCGGATCGGTCACACTGTCGGGAACCGTCGTGAGGACCATTGAAGGCGAGAGCCGCGCGCAACTACACCTGCGTTGAAAAGACTGCTGTGCGCGTCACTGGCAGGAGTTGAAAGGGGAGAGCGTGACGAGATGACCGTCGACATCGAACCGGCCGGGCTCGGCTCCGCGGCAGACCACGCCCATGAACTGGCCTCGGATCGCGAGGAACACGCCGCCGCGATGGCGATCGCCTGCGATCTCCTGGCACTTCACGACCGGCATCGCGCGGCTTGGCTGCGGCGGCAGGCCTGGGAGTGGCGAAGGGGAATCGTCTGGCTATAGCCCAAAAACCGGACGGTCGAGCCGCCTCACAGCGTCGGTTTGCAGAATAAGAAGGCGTCGATGCCGTAGAGCCTAGCGGCGTCCCTCTTGGGGGTCCGCACTTCCTGCTTTGAGCTGCGGATGACCGCGTTAATTCGTGCCAGAGAGATCAGAAACGATCCTCGCTCATCCAGCGAAGCGTCGCGGCAGTACCGTCGTCGAATGAGCCGATCCGAACTCGAGGCAGACCTCATCATCGCAGATCTGTCGGGGATCCCATGAACTGTCGCCGCGTAGACGGCATGATGGGAACCGCCTCCGAGGCGACGGTTGGCCTCTTGCCGCCAAGCTCTCTGCATCCATCTACACAGCGATCGTCTTGTCCCCGCCAGCGGCCTGTTGGTTGAGATGTGCGTGCAAGTCCCAGATCGCCTTGTTGTCCGCGACTTGCCCTTCGAGAGGAACGGTCACATCGCGGGCAGGGATGCGATCAAGCAGCTTGAACAGGCCAATGACAGTCTTGATGAACTTCACGGTTGCGTCGCGACTGTTGAGCAGCAGGAGGCAGTGCCCATCGGGCCGCTGTAGCATGATATACCATCCCTCCACTGGCTTGACGCCTGTTTCGCCTCGCGCGAACAGTTTGACGACAGCGCCCTGCTCAATCTCTCTCCCCGCGTTGCGTTCGAACACGACGTAGTTATCAGTCCGATCTCCCATGATGCATCCTTCTGCTCCTGGACTCCCACTGCGGGAGCCTCGGGTCCGCAATACGACAGTCGTGATTCATTGATGCGTTATGCTGCAATTAGTATCTTTTGCAGCAATTTGTGATCATTTGCAAGATCTCATGTTTTGCGCGAGTTCCGGTTTCCGCCACGTAACAGGGCAGGGATTGTCGCGCTTCGACCGGTCGCCATCGCGAAAACTGCATTGAGAGCCGCGAGACTCGCCTCTGCACCTTCTCGGCATTGCTGTGCCGGGTCGAGATGTCCTGCAGCGCGGCATATTTGCGGTTTGATATGCGTTGTGTACTTGATATTTGTATATTGCATTGAGAATCATAAGTTGCATTAAATATGAATTGTTGTGACGCTAGGGAAAGGTGCCGCACTGTCGGCTGTCCGCAGTTGCCGGCCACCAAGATCTCAGGAACCCGGACGGGTTGGCGGCGACTGTCGTCGATTCCCTTCGATCCCGTCCCAAAGAGAAAGGTGCCTTATGTCGGGAATGGCCATGACATCCGTCCGCTTCAGGGAAATCCTGCTCCAGACCAAGCAGTTGATCGTCGTGCGCAGCGAAGCGCAAGGTCGGACCTGGTTCACGCTCGAGACGCTTGTCGATGGCCGGACCTGCTGCTTCCTGTCGCTGTCACGCACCTCGGCACCGAAGCGCTTCCGTTCTCCAGACAAGGTCACCCGGTTGGTGTCCGGTTGGGGTATGCCTGCCGTGACCATGCCGTTGCAGCCGGGTCGATCGGTCAACCAGCTTTCCGCGGCGACCTGCCGGGCAATAGAAGCCGGCCTCACATCCGGACGTCGCGCCAAGGAACAAGGCGACGACCTCGATTTCCCCACCGAATGGGGACCGATCGGAGAGTTGCTCGCGGCCGGTCGACCGCCGGAGGAGATCGCCGCCAGCAGCGGCCTGCCGCTATCGACGGTCAATTTCCTCGTCACCCGAATCCGCGATGGGCGGGGAAGCATGTTCGATGACGCGTGACAGGCGTTCGACCGCGGCGGAAGGTGTCATGCTGGTCGGGACGGCCAGCACGACCGCGCCCAGAATGGACACGTCTTCATCGAAAAGGACATGAAGATGCTTGCCCGTGTCGGTTCTCAGCAGCAATCCGATCCGGCTCGCTCCATCCGCTCTGTCCCGCTCCGGCCAGACGGCATGGAGATCATGCGTCCTCGCGGCATAGCCTGGCGCTTTCTTCGACATGGGACTGCTCCTTCCTGGAATTCTACGTCGGCGGGCGGCTTCAAGGGCCGCCGATTCCGCCATGCCACGCGCGCAGAAGGAGAAAACCACCTCAGATTTAGCTTGTTGATGATCGAATCAACCAACGCGCGATCACGCAACGACGTTGCCGAGCTTGCACGCGCGCGAGGACCGCCAGGACATACAGGCAAATGTCGAGCCTGAAAAAGAGAAACCCCCGCACGAAGGAAACCATCGCGGGGGGCTGCATGGGACGTCCATCCCAATTCCAAGAGCAAGGAAAGCGTAGCCCGTCCCGTTGATCCTGGCAAGCCGCAACCGCAGTTTCTGCGGCCGGACTTCTATTGCCAGGTCCACTGCGCCTGTCCGGAGCAAAGATAACGATGAACCCATGTCCAGATCAGTCGATTTCCCCAAATGAAGCTTTCCCGGTCCTGCCTGGAACTCTTCAGCGCGGCGATGTGGAAGGGTTGTTGATCGACCTGCGCCGGGTACTGCACATCTCGCCCGCCCGCCTCGAAGCGCTGTTGGCGATGATTCGGCGAACCAGGCCGTCCGACTGGACCGACCCTGGAACGGATGCCGTCTGTTTCGCGCAGCAACAGCAACTCGCAGGTGAACTGGGCAAGACACCACGGGCGCTGCGCTATGACGAAGCGGCGTTGGTCCAGGCCGGTTTCATTGCCCGATTCACCATCGGCAACGGCAGGCGCTGCGCGCTGGCCGGGCCCCTGCCAGCCAAGTATGGGCTCTCCTTCGCGCCGCTGATCCGGCGGATCCGGCACCTGCTGGAATTGCGGGAGCTCTGGCAGCGCGAGCGCGTCCGGATTCGCGCCGAACGGCTGACCTGTTCCGCGCTACGCCAGCAGTTCAGGCTGCTGCTTGGCCGGCTGCAGGACACCGACGCGCACCACCCGGGCGTCATCCGGCTGGCCGAGCTCCGAAGGACATGGCCCCGACGCATGGACAGTCTTCATAGCTCCGGCGACATCGAAAGGCATCGCCAGGAGGTCGAAGGCGCCCTGAGGCAAGCCTCGGATCTGCTCGCGCAGCTGCAGGAATCTTCCGGTGAACCGGAAAACCTCTTCCGGCTCCATTTACAGGATTCAACCGCAAAACCATCTGAATCCTGTAGCGGCCGGGAAACCGGCAGCCCGGCGGCGGCCGACGGCGCCCCGGACGAATCAACCGAGCCACCTGCGCGCGGAGCGGATCTCGACCTGCCCTCATCGGGGCGGCTTTACGACCTGGCCAGCGACGAGATGCGGCTCTGGATCGATGGGTTCCGGCAAGGGCGTGACCGAACGGAACCGACCGACATCCTTCAGGCCGCCGCACGCCGGGTGCCGGAGCTTGGGATCAGCCAGACCGCCTGGCGCGAGGCCACCGACCGCATGGGACCGATGCGCGCGGCGCTCGCCGTGCTGGTGATCGATGCCAACCGCGATCATCCGGTCACACCGGTCAAGAACCCCGGCGGCTTGCTGCGCGCCTTCACGCGGCTTCACGTTACAGGCCGCCTCAATATGACCGGCAGTCTCTTCGGCCTGATGGAGCGGAAATCGGGTCAGGGCAGGCGTCTGGCGGCGGATTATTTCTAGGAAGCGAGGAGCAAATGCGGCGTTTCGATATCGACGGAAAGGTGATCGGCGAAGATTCCGCCGGATTGCAGGATGTTCTGGAAGCAGCCTATCGCGAGCGCCTGCGGCCCCTCTGCCTGTGCAGATCGCCGGGCGTTCCGACCTATATCGCCCGGATCGGCGAACAGCACCTGATCAAGCGCATGCCCTTCACCGCCCGCGCCCATCACCCCTCTTGTCCGTCCCACGAGACGCTGGCCGGTATTGCGGCGGAGGACGATCCCAGGGATGGGGCCATCCGGCTCGATCCCGAGAGCGGGACCGCCGCGCTGCGGCTCGGCTTCAGCCTGTCGAAATCCGGCCCCCGCACAGTTTCCGAAACCGACGGCGGCGAGCCAGGCAGTGTCGCGGGCGATCAAGGCACGCTGTCGTTGATCGATCTCCTGCACCATCTCTGGCACGAAGCCGAACTCACCGTCTGGACCGCGCGCTGGACCGGCAAACGACACTGGCCCGTTCTGCGCTGGCACCTGCTGGAGGCGGCGAGACAGATGACGATCCGCGGTCGGCCCCTCGCGGAGCGCCTGGTCATCCCGGAGCCGTTCCGCGCCAGCGCGAAAGCCGCCATCGAACAGCGCCGGGCAGCCACGCTGGCGCCAATCCGGCCGCAATCCGGTCGACCGGCGCGGCTGATGATCCTGATCGGCGAAATCAAGAGCTTCGCTGCCGCGCGGAGCGGCCATCGACTGATCATCCGGCATATGCCTGGCTTCGACTTCCTGCTGGAGGAGGCGATTCACCGGCGCCTCCGCAAACGTTTCGCGATCGAACTCGATCTTTGGGAAGCGGATCCCGAATCGCACCTGATCGCCATCGCGACTTTCTCTCTCAAGCCATCGGGTCTGGCGGCAGTCGAGGAGATCGCGCTGATGCTGGTGGCGGAAAACTGGGTTCCCTGCCGCTCGCTCCCCGAAAAGCAACTGGTCGCGGCGCTGGCGCGGATCGGCACCCGCAGCGTCAAGCTGTTGCCGGACCGGCAAGCGACGCAACCTTCACCGACAGCCGTCCTCTTGCGCAGACCCCGCCCGCTTGCCCTCTATATCGTTTCGCCACCGAACAGCGTGGAGGACAAGGCGGCCTTCGAGAAACAGATCGCGGCACAACCCGACGCGGACGTCTGGGTCTGGGACATCGAAAAGGGAGGAATCCCGCCCTTGCCGGTTCGGTAAACCACCGGCACGCCTCGGGTTACGCCGATTCGCTCCGCACCAGATCGGGCAAGTTGCTTCGCAGTTCGGCGATATTCTCGGCAGAAACCTCGAAAAGCCCGGCAACGGTTTTCAGCCCGTCATAGGCGACGACGGGACCGAGCCGGTCGAACCGGCAACCGGCGCGCCGCAGGATCCGCTCAAGATACAGATCGTAGACCGACACCACATTCTGGATGCCCGAGCGATAGGCCGTACTGAACAGTCCTAAGAGCAGCGACCTGGTGACCAGGTTGATGCCGTCCACCGCATAGGTCCGGGCACTATCAGTGTCGACGCAGAAACGAGAGCTTTCCCAGATCAACGGATGCCGGATCATCGTAAGCGTCCGGCCTGAGCGCTACCCGGGCCATTTCCAAGGCAGCAGGTCATCGACCTTTGTGATCTTGTAATCAGGGATACGGGCCAGGGTGTCGGCGAGCCAGGCATGGGGATCGCTGACGTTGAGCTTGGCTGTTTCGATCAGGGTGTAGGCGATGGCGGCGGCCTTTCCACCTGCCTCGGAACCGACGAATAGGTAGTTTTTCCGCCCGAGGGCGATGGCGCGCATGCCGCGTTCGGCGGCGTTGTTATCGGGCATGCTGTTTTCGGCGCCCTTCGAATGGCAGGCAGCTCTGACCGGGTCATGGTAAAGTTGCCTTGTCGGGACAGGGGCGCTGGAGTGCGAAGAAGCGGGCAGGCCGAATTGACTATGAGCTGCGAGCTCGCGTTGTTATCTGGCCGCCCCTGCGACGATCCCGTCTGCGCCGCGAGCGCGTATCCGTAGATGTCGCACCGCCCGCGCACTCCCCTATCGACAACAGGGAGGATTTTGCATGCGGTCGATTGGAATGGATGTCCATCGAAGCTTCGCGCAGGTCGCGATCCTTGAGGATGGAAGGACGACAGAGATCAGGATCGAGCTTGATTATGATGCGGTGGTGGCTTTCGGGCAGACCCTGCGCCCCAATGACGAGGTCGTCCTGGAGGCGACGGGCAATACCGCAGCCATTGTCAGGCTTCTGACGCCTTTCGTGGCGCGGGTCGTCATCGCCAACCCGCTGCAGGTGAAGGCCATCGCCCATGCGCGGGTCAAGACCGACAAGGTGGACGCCAGAATACTGGCGCAGCTCCATGCCGCAGGCTTCCTGCCTGAGGTCTGGGCCGCAGATGATCAGACGCTGAACCTCCGGCGCCTGGTTTCCGAACGCGCCGCGACGGTGAGATCGATCCGCCGGGTCAAGAGCCGGGTCCAGGCTGTCCTGCACGCGAACCTCGTCGCCAGATATACCGGGCATCTGTTCGGCAAGGGCGGTCGACGCTGGCTGATCACCGCCCCACTGCCGAAGGCAGAGCGCGATCTGCTGGCCCGGCATCTGGATGAATTGGACTGGCTGGCGGGAAAGCTGGCAAAACTGGATCAGACGCTGGCGCGTCTGGCGCTCGAGGACAGCCGCATGCGCAAATTGATGAGCATCGCCGGCATCAATGTCGCGGTTGCCACGGCGCTGATCGCGGCGATCGGCGACATCTCCCGCTTCTGCGCGCCGGATCGCCTCGCAAGCTATTTCGGGCTGACACCCCGGATCCGGCAGTCCGGCGATCGTGGCGCCATCCATGGCCGGATATCGAAGCAGGGGAATACGATCGGGCGCACCATGCTGATCGAAGCGGCCTGGTCGGCGGCCTCCGTGCCGGGACCATTGCGCGCCTTCTTTCTGCGGATCAAGGATCGCAAGGGGCACAATGTCGCCGCTGTCGCGACCGCGCGCAAGATTGCGGGACTGGTCTGGCAGTTGCTGACAAAGGAGGCGCCGTATCGATGGGCTCGTCCGGCCTTTGTTGCAATGAAGATGCGCAAGCTAGAACTGCGCGCCGGTGCCCCGCGAGCCCATGGGCAAGCAGGACCGGGCCACGATTACTGGATCAAGGAAATCCGCCACCGGGAAATGGAACTCCTCGCGCAGGCGGAAGCGGCCTATGCCTGCATGGTCAAAGCCTGGAGGGACAGGCCACCAAAACCACACAAGACCTGAGAAAGGGGCTGTTCAACAACATCCGTGTCGAGTTCGAGGATGCCGTTGTCGAGGTAGGGGCGCAGGCGTTCCATCCTGGTGAGGGCGTATCGGATGGCGGCCGCTAGCGGGGATTTCCCCGAGATCGTGGTGAGTTGCATGGCCAGCCAGACTTCCAGGTCATCGAAGACCGGGGCGGCATGTGCCTTACGGAGTTCGGCGCGGCGGTCCGGTGGCGAACCTCGGGCTTCCTTCTCGACGGCATAGAGCCGGGCGATGCGGCCGATGGCCTCCTCAGCGATCGGCGAACCTTGCGATCGGTGGATGTCCACGAACTTGCGCCTGACATGGGCCATGCAGGCGACCTCGCGGATGGCGCCGGAACGGTAGAGATCCTCGAACCCGGCATAGCCGTCGGCATGCATCCAGCCGCGGAAACGGGCCAGATGATCCTTGGGGTGCTGACCCTTGCGGTCGCCCGAGAAGCGATACCATGCGGCAGGCGGAGCATCGCCATCCCATGGGCGCTCATCGCGGGCATAGGTCCAGAGCCGGGCCGTCTGGGTCTTGCCGGTGCCGGGCGCCAGCATCCGCACCGGCGTATCGTCGGCGAAGATCGCCTCGGCCGACAGGACATGGCGCCCGATGGCCTCGGCCAGTGGCTCCAGAAGGGTGGTGGTCTTGCCGACCCAGTCGGCCAGGGTCGATCGGTCGAGATCGAGCCCTTCGCGGCCGAAGATCTGGCTCTGGCGATAGAGGGGGAGATGGTCGGCATACTTGCTGACCAGCACATGGGCCAGCAGACCCGGCCCGGGGCGACCGCGCTCGATCGGGCGCGACGGCAGCGGGGCCTGGACGAAGCGTTCGCAGCAAGCGCAGGTCAGCCGGGGGCGGACAATCCGGTTCACGATGAAGCGCCCAGGAACATACTCCAGCTCTTCCGTGACGTCCTCGCCGATCCGGCGCAGGCGACCGCCGCAATCGGCACAGGCATCGGCGCCGGGCATCAGTTCCACCTCCATCCGGGGGATATGATCCGGGATCGGACGGCGCTTGGGTTTGCCCTTCTCCTCGATGTCCGGCAGACGCATCCGCGCCGTCATCGCGGCGGCCGCGATCTCGCTGGCCTCAAGAGCCAACTGAAGCTGTTCTGCCGTCTCCGAGGACGCGCCGAACCGGTGTGCCCGGTGCCCGGCCAGTTGGTGCCGCAGCTTCTCGATCAGGATCGCCTGCGCCTTCACCTCGGCCAGAAGCCGCGCGGTGAAGCTGCGCAACTCCTCGGGATCTTCCGGCAGGGTCAGGGTCTGATCGAGCATGCAAGGAGTTTATCCCACGGGATTCCTTATGGGAATCATTCTCTTGTGGCCCCCCCTGATTATCCCGCTGCCAAGGGCCGCCACGTTCGCTCCGGGGCACGCCAGTCGATCCCTTCCAGGAGCATCGACAACTGCGCCGGTGTCAGCGCCACCTTCCCCTCCTTGGCCGAGGGCCAGACGAACCGGCCCCGCTCCAGCCGCTTCATGAACATGCAGGCCCCCTGGCCATCCCACCAGATGACCTTCACCAGATCACCGCGACGGCCGCGGAAGACGAAGAGATGCCCGCCGAAAGGATCCTGCTTCAGCACCGCCTCGGCCTGCGCCGCCAAGGAAGCAAAGCCCTTGCGCATGTCGGTGACCCCGGCAGCCAGCCAGACCCGCGTGTTGGCCGGAACCGGGATCACGCCGAAAGTCCCCGGATCAGCCGCGCCAGCGCCTCAGGATCATAGCTGCCGCTGATCCGCATCCGGTGACCGCCCGCCAGCTCGATCTCGATGTGGTTCTCGGCGGCAGGTGCCGCCGGAGTAGACCTGGTCTCCGCGACGATCTCTACGGGCAGAAACCGCGCCTCCTCTGCTGGGCGCGCAACC
Source organism: Paracoccus sp. FO-3 (assembly GCF_006386455.1). NCBI lineage: Bacteria > Pseudomonadati > Pseudomonadota > Alphaproteobacteria > Rhodobacterales > Paracoccaceae > Paracoccus > Paracoccus sp. FO-3. Next base: position 35,802 of record NZ_VCBQ01000008.1, read on the forward strand.
GAGGTGGGGTCCGGCGCATAACGGGGATCGCGCAGCCACTTGAAGATCAGGTTCGCGTTCACCGCGTAGCGCCGCGCCACCTGAGCCACGGAAACGCCCGGCGCCGCCGTCTGGAAACAGATCGAACGCTTCTCCTCATCCGTCCAAAGTCGCTTCGTCCGACGCGCCACGCCATCACCATAGTGTCCACTATCAATGGTGGACACTATCCGCCTCTTTCACCACGCGGCAGGGCGGTCAGGCCGGACGCTTACGGATCATCTCCCCGGCACCCATGACCTCGGGAAACACATCCGCCATCATGTAAGGCCCGGTCGTCGGCAGGATCCGAAGCGAGGCGAGAGCCGTCGAACCGTCGACATAGCAGATATAGACCGGGTTCATCGCATCGAAGCGATCCGATTCCATCCCGTTTCGCACCTCGACCCGCCAGCCTCGTCGGTCGGCGAATTGCCGCGCCCGCAGGCGAAACATGCTTTCGAGGATAGCCGGATGGGAGTGTTCCAGTTCCACCCTGCTCTTGATCATCAGCATCGAAGTTCCCCCGATCATGGATTTCTTGGGGATCAGTGGCTTCGGCTGCGTGTTTTGTCCTTCCCTCAGAAATAAGGGATCGCGGGCGGCGCTCGACCACGCCGGCGCGCTCGAGGGCCGGATGCGACCGGCATATTGATCGTGCTCGCCGTCACCTGCCGATCGCGAACGAACAAGGAAAGCTTCGCGTCAGAGCGTCACCAGATTCTCGCAGATTGCCCGGGCGACAGCCTGGGGCTTCGTCGCCGCCCCCAGCTTCGCCGTTCCGCTGCGCAGGTAGGAAACCACGGTCGTCTCGGAAATGCTCAGGATCTGCGCCGTTTCCCAGGCCGTCTTGCCGCGTGCGGCCCAGGTGAGAACGTCTCTCTCACGCGGTGCAAGCAGCGGCGCGGCGGCGGGTGCCCTCCTCCCCGCCCCCACCAGCTGGCTGATGTGTTGGTGCAGCAGGAAGCCGAAATAGGTGAGATCGGCAATGCCGAGATGCATGTCCGGCCACCAACTGGATGGCGGAGTCCCGGCATTGACGGAAACGAAGGCCGTTTCTCTGTGCGGTCCCCTCACCGCGACCGTTATGCCGTGCCGGCCGAGTCCGAAATCATAGGACGCCTCAAGAAAACGCCTTTCGCCTGGCGAGAGGTCTTCGATGCGGCTCCAGTCGACCGGCAAAAAGCTGTTCCGCCCCCTCCTCAGGACCGGGTCGGTGCGTTCGTAATGTTCGGCCAGATAATGGGTCCGCCATGCCTCCGGATAGCTCGTGACGGTTTCCGCCTTCCCGAGCCGGCCAGGAAAGCTGCTGCAATAATAGGTGACATGCCGGAATGGAAACGCCCCGCGGAGACCGCGCACATAGGTCTGCAAGGAATCCGTCGTTCTCAGATTCGAGGCATGAGCGGAGAAATGCGTGGAAAGGCTATGATTTTTCATGAGGATCGGCCTTGGCTGGATGACCGCGCCCGCGAGCGTGACTATGCTCGTAAGGATTCTCAGATGCCTGCGATGGGGAGCGGTCGAAATGACAGCGGCTCAGCCGGACCGCTGACAAGCTTATGGCCAGGCGCGTCCGGAAGCCCGCCAGGTGCTTACGCCGCATGGCGCATCACTGGCAATTCCCTTATAGGTAAAAATCACAAAAATTTTTCAATGTGGTTTAACGCCGGAACCTCGCGTCCGAAAACTCGGCGTGAGGACATAGGCTCGTGAAAAGCTCGGGTCTGAGGGAGATACTCGTTCAATCGCTTCGCAGTCATAATCGACTGCTTCCCTGCCGCCGGATCTGGCTAGCGTAATCTAGGAAAGTCTACCGGTCGGAGATAGACTTTGCTATACATCGCTAGACACCGTTGACGAACAGAGAACCAATGGACCCGTATCGCAATCCGTTTGCGCCTGGCGCCGGCAGCCGCCCACCTGAACTTGCCGGCAGGGACGCTATCCTCGAGGCGGCGAGAATCTCCTGCGGAAGGGCGGTGAAAGGCAGAAGCGCCCGTTCGATCATGCTGCTGGGTCTACGAGGCACCGGAAAGACGGTCCTCCTGAACGAAATCGGTCGGATCGCCGAGGGAGAGGGCCTGCTGGTTTCCAAGGTCGAAGCACCGGAGGGCGAAAGCCTCGCCCGGCTCATCTATCCCGAAATGCGAAAGGTCATGCGCTCGCTGTCCGGCGTGGCTGCGGCCAGGCAGATCGCGACCCGGGGTCTGCGGGGTTTGCGGAACTTCGCCTCGATCTTCAAGATCGAAGTGGCAGGCGTGGAAGTGGGGGTGGAGCCCGAGCCGGGATTGGCCGATACGGGCGACCTGCAATATGATCTGCCCGACCTGTTCACGCTGATCGGCAAAGCCGCACAGGCCGCAGGACGGGGCTGGATCCTGCTGATCGACGAAGTGCAATACCTGCCAGAGGCCGACCTCTCCGCTCTGATCGTCGCCCTTCACCGGATGTCCCAGGAGGGGTTGACCGTTCTTCTGGTCGGCGCCGGCCTGCCGCAGATCGCCCGCCTCGCCGGCGAAGCGAAGTCCTATGCGGAACGGCTGTTCCAATATCCAGGCGTCGGGGCGCTCGACCCGGCTTCCGCAGGACAGGCGGTGGAAAAGCCGATTCTCGAAGAAGAGGCGAGCATCGCACCAGAGGCATTGCAGGCCATCGTCGAACGCACCAAAGGCTATCCGTTCTTTCTGCAGGAATGGGCTTCCGTCGCCTGGAACAACGCCGAGGGCCCGGCAATCACCTTCGACGATGTCGACCAAGCCTATGCGGAAACCCTCTCCCTGCTCGATGACGGATTTTTTCGGGTCCGCATCGATCGCCTGACGAAGGCGGAGATCCAGTTCGTGCGCGCGATGGCGGATCTGGGGGATGGTCCCTATGCTATGGCAGACATCGCCAAGGCGATGGCCCGGACCCAGAAATCGCTGGGACCGACTCGTGCCGGCATCATTGGCAAGGGCATGATCTACAGCACGGATCATGGCTATCTCGATTTCAGCGTACCGCTTTTCGCCGAGTTCATGCGGCGGCAAGGCTGACAGAACGAAGGAAAGCCCGCGGTCTTCGACCGCGAGGCCGGTTTTGGAGATTGCTTCCCTCGGCCGTTCGGGCGCCACCAGACCAGGATGGAGCCCTCGCCGTTTTGTCGTCGAAGAGGTTGGCGCAGATCCGATGGGGAAAGCGCGGATCAGAACCGCGCCGCCCAGACCCTGTACCTGCCCTGGCCGGTCACCTCGCGCGCCAGCCCGCGTTGCTCGAGGATCGCCAGGTTGCGCAGCAGGGCCGGGCGCGAGGCGCCGGTCTCGGCGACCAGTTGCGGCACGGCGGCCATCGAATGGCGCAGCAGCCCGTCGATCAGCAGGCGCGGGGTGCGGCCCGACAGATCGGCGGTCCCGGCCTCGGCTTGGACCCGCCAGCGCCGCAGCCGGTCCAGCATCATCAGCGCCGACAGCACGGCGTCATGCGCGCCAAAAATCCAGGCCGAGAGCCGCTGCTCGGCCGGCCCGCCGGCGCGCAGCGCTCCGGTCCCGGCCAGGGCCAGCGGCAGGAAGCCGAGCGCCGCGCTTTCGTGACCGATCGCGAGCCTTGCGCCCAGCACCGCCGCCTCGATGTCGCGCTGAGGTGGCACCCGTTCGTCGAGCGCGCGCCAGAGATGAAAGGCCAGGCAGCCGCGGACGACCGGACCGAGCGCGCCGGGCTCCGGCAGCAGGCTCGAGAAATCCTCGACCAGGCCGGAGGGATCGTCGGATTTGAGCCCGAGATGCGCGGCGATCGCCGCCGCCCTGCCCTGCCCCGGCACCGGAGGCGCGGCCAGCCGGCGGGCGGCCCAGGCGGTGCGGATCAGCGCCGCGCCGTCCTCGCCGGTGGCGCCGATGCGCAGCGCCGACCAGAGCGCGATGCGGTCCGAAGAAATCCGGTCGCCGCTCCACCAGCCGAGCGCCGCCGCCTCGGCTAGGGCCAGGCGGATGCCGGCCTGCGGCCCGAAGCTCTCGGCCCGTTCGATCAGCCGGCCGAGATCGAGCGCAAGCGCGGCCAGCGGCTGCGCCAGCGCCGCCTCGGCGGCGCGCCAGTCCGCGCGCTCGAACAGGGGTTTTCGCGGGGCGCGCGGCAACGGCGGCGCGAAGGGATCGGCCGGCTCATCGGAATCCGGCCCGGGCAGGAACCACAGATCTTCTTCCGCCTGTGCAGCGTCGTAAGGGCCGACATCGTCGTCTTCGGGGCCAAGCGCACCGCCCTTGTCATATGGATTTCTGTTCCTCACAGGCTCGAAAATAACAGATTATGAGCGTTACTGAAGCATTCTCTTTCCCGCATCTCTACTTTCGATAAGTCACCATTATCGCAGGTTGACAGATCGACCCCGGAAACCGCATCCTGGGCCGATGAAACCGCCGAGAAATCCCCGCAGCGCGCCCCTGCCCGCCCCCGCCGGCCTGTCCGAAGCCGACATGGACCGGCTCACCGAACTCTTCGTGCGCGGCACGCCGGCGAACACGCTGCGGGCCTGGGAGAGCGATCTCGGCTATATCGCCGCCTGGCGCCTGCAGCGCTTCGGCGGCGCGCCGGCCTGGCCGGAGCGCGAGGAGGTAGCGCTGGCCTTCGTGCTCGATCACAGCCGCGACCTGGCCACGGCCGCGGAGGACGATCCCGCCCGGGTGGCGGCAGAGACGATGATCGCCGCCGGGTTGCGCCGCGGGTTCGCCTGCCCGGCACCCTCGACGCTCGATCGCCGCATCGCCTCCTGGCGCGCCTTCCACCGCATGCGCAACCTGGCCTCGCCCTTCGAGGCGCCGATCCTGCGCCAGGCGAGGCAGAAGGCCCGCAAGGCGGCCGACCGGGCCCCTGCCCCGAAATCCGCCAACCCGGTCACCCGCGATATTCTGCACCAGCTGCTCGACGCCACCGGACCGGGCCTGCGCGGGCTGCGCGACCGCGCCCTGCTGTGCCTGGGCTGGGCCTCGGGCGGACGGCGGCGCTCGGAGATCGTGGCGCTGAATGTCGAAGATCTCGATCTGAAGGCCTTCGCCGGCCAGGGCCTGATCCGGCTGCGCCTGCCCGGCACCAAGACCACGACGAAGGGCGACACGCCGCGCCTGGTGCTGCAGGGCAGGCCGGCGCGCGCCGTGGCCACCTGGATCGCGGCCGCCGGGCTCACCGCCGGCCCGCTGTTCCGCCGCATCACCCGGCACGACACCGTCGGCCGCAACCGGCTCTCCGCCGCCGGCGTGGCGGAGATCCTGCGCCGGCTGCTGCGCGACGCCGGCCTGCCCGAAGGCTTCGCCGCGCCGCACGGGCTGCGCTCGGGGTTTCTGACCCAGGCCGCAAGGGACGGCGTCGCCCTGCAGGCGGCGATGCGCCTGTCGCTGCACCGCTCGCCGCAACAGGCGCAGAAATACTATGCCGATGTCGAGATCGCCGAGAACCCGGCGGCGGGGCTGTTCGACGCAGGGTAGAGGGTATTGTACTCAGCAGCTCTCCTGGCACCAAATCTAGAAAAACGCTTGCGCGAATCTGATCAGCGGGTAATAGTCTCGAAAAATAACGCGCGGTCACATAAAAAACGCGCCCACGAGTAGAGCGGAGCATGAGCGAGCACGAGCAAGACCTAGACATCGCGATCGGTCACTACGCGGAGTTGCTTGCATCCAACCTGCACGCGCAGCGTGCTGCACATTTTCCTCCCGATGCCAAGAAGACTATGCGAAGCCTCACCAGCGGGGAAGCCGCCGAGCTACTCGGTGTCGATCATACCTATCTTCGCAAACTGCACCGGGAAGGCAAGATTACGGAGGTGGAGACTACCGTTGGCAGTCATCGACGTTACACGCTCGATGATGTCTGGGAGATTCGGCAAATTCTTGAATCTAACGCCAAGAAGCCTGGCACCTATGTGCCGGGACGGCGTAGCGGCGATGAGCTTCAGGTCGTCTCCGTCGTGAACTTCAAGGGCGGTTCGGGCAAGACCACGACGTCCGCCCATCTCGCGCAACGGCTTGCCCTCAAGGGCTATCGTGTGCTTGCCATCGATCTAGATCCGCAGGCATCCCTTTCTGCACTGCATGGAATCCAGCCCGAACTCGATCTGATGGATGGCGGAACACTTTACGACGCCGTCCGATACGATGATCCCGTACCGATTTCAGAGGTGATAAGAAGCACTTACATCCGCGGCCTTGACTTGATCCCAGGAAATCTCGAGCTCATGGAATTTGAGCACGAGACACCAGCTGCGATCCAACGTGGTGGGGCGCGCGCCTTCTTCGCGCGGGTCCGCGACGCCCTCGAAAGTGTCCAGAGCGGCTACGACGTCGTTGTGATAGACTGCCCTCCCCAGTTGGGCTTCCTTACGATGTCTGCTTTGTCAGCATCGTCGGGCGTGCTCGTGACGGTCCATCCGCAGATGCTCGACCTCATGTCAATGTCGCAGTTTTTGCGCATGACAGCCGATCTTCTCGGTGTAATCCGCGATGCCGGGGCCAATCTGCGCTTCGATTGGCTACGTTTTCTTCCTACCCGCTACAAGGTGGGAGATGCGCCGCAAACTGAAGTTATTGCATTCATTCGCAGCCTCTTCGGGCGCTCTGTCCTCACCAACCACATGGTGGAGTCAACAGCAATTGCCGATGCAGGCCTGACAAAGCAGACCCTGTACGAGGCAGACAGGAAGGACTTCACGCGGCAGACATATGACCGCGCCATTGAATCTATGAATGCCGTAAACGACGAGATTGCGGGTATCATCCAGAACACGTGGGGACGAAATGGCAAGAAAGCCTAAGCTCGGGCTGCCGCTGCAGACCCTTCGAAACGCACCAGATGCCCTCGAGGGGCGGCGGTTGCGTGGGGGCGTATTCGAGATCGAACCCGATCATATCGAAACAGTTAGCCGCCTTGATGATCGCTTGCAACTTGAAGTCGAAGGACTGAAAGCGTCGATCCAGCGGAACGGACAGCGAGTCCCTATCCTCGTCCGTCCGCTCGAAGGTGATCGCTACAGTTTGATCTACGGGCGGCGGCGTCTCGAGGCCTGCCGAGACCTCGGCATCAAGGTTCGGGCGATCGTCACAGAGGTGGAAGGAGAGCAGGCTCTTCGAGATCAGCTTCTGGAGAACCTTGAGCGTCGTGATCTGAGCTTCATTGAGCGCGCGTTGGTAGCGGCAGCATTGCTGGATGGAGATCATCTTCTGGATGCGGAGCGCAGCAATAGAGGGGTCGCTGAAGTTCTGAACCTGACTGAAGCTGGGGTTTCCCAGTTGCTAAATGTCGTTCGATCGGTGGGCGAGGATGTGATCCTCGCTATAGGCGCCGCACCAGGTATCGGCCGTCCTCGATGGGAGGAGCTCAAAAAGGTTCTCACATCATGCGAGGTATCGAGAGCTGAGCTAATTAAGGCAGCAAATCAGGCACGATCAGATAGCGCTGCAGAACCGGACGCAAGGTCTGATCGCGCTTTCTTGGCTGTTTTTGCCGCCGCAAAGCAAGCGGCAGCCTCTGCAGCTCATCCGACCAAAGTCCCGACCGACCAGATCCTCCAGATTGAAGGTGTTGGTTCTGCATCGATCAAGACTGGACTGCGTGGCAGGCAGTTCAAGCTCGAGCTGAAGGCCGAGAACAAGGATTTTGTCGATTGGCTTGAAGGGCATGCCCCCCAGCTGATCGCCGAGCTTCACGAACGCTGGAAGCGTTCGGAAGACTGAGGACGAGCAACAAGCAAAAAGGAGGCACGAGACAGGCAGAAAAAGAAAAGGCCCCGAGAAGCAAGCTTCACGAGACCTCTCTTTGGTTTCGCACCGGGATCCGCCCGCTACAAAACATCAGTTTTCGCACCTCTGAATGTAGCGATCTGATCTCTAACCCGCAAGCGCAAAGCGATTCGCGGGCCTTAGAAATCATGCCTTCGTGATCAGAATCATGGAATACAGTCCGATTTCGCCGTTTATGCGGCCGATCTCGCGCACACATTTGCGGGTGGTCGATGAGCACGACACCTTGGCCATGGGAAAGCCAGTCAACAAGTGGGTGCTTCTGAGAGAACTCGCTAAAGCACGGGTCGCTTTCGGTGTTTCCGAACGTGATCTGACAGTGCTGCAAGGCCTTCTAAGCTTCTTTCCCGATGACGCACTTGATGGCAACACCACGATGGTGGTGTTTCCGTCGAACAAAGCCATTTGTGAGCGCCTGCACGGAATGCCCTGTTCAACTATGCGGCGGCATCTTGCGCGCCTTGTGAGTGCCGGCCTTCTCGTCAGGCGAGACAGTCCGAATGGCAAACGCTACGCCCGGAAAGAAGGTCAGGATCGCATAGCTTTTGGCTTTGACCTCACCCTGTTGTACCAACGAGCCAGCGAAATTTCGCGTGCTGCCGAAGCTGTACGCGAGTCTGAGGACCAGATCAGGCGAGTTAGAGAGGTCGTTAGCCTCATGCGACGCGATCTTGCAGCCTTAGCAGATTTCGGTGAGGAACTTGAGCCGGGAAATGATCTCTGGAACCTTCTACGAGACAAAGCAATGCTGGCTGCGAAAGCACTTCGTCGCAAGCTTCCGCTGGATGCCTTATTGCAGCTGCGAGCCGAACTGGAACACTTCCTAGAGCAAGCAAGAGACAAAATAGATGGGCCGGAAACAGAAGAACTGGTCACCAAAGATGCCCAGAATGAGCAGCACCATCATAGTTCAAACACAAACTCCATTGTTCTTGAACCTAACCTAGAAAATGTGCGACCGGCAGCGACAACGCCTGACGGCGACCCAGATATCGACCAGGAACGCCAAAACAATCCTCACGCGAAAACTCTGCCCAAGATTCCGCTTCATCTCGTGACAACGAGTTGTCCTACTCTCGCAACCTTCTATGACGGTCCAGTCCGCCACTGGCACCAGCTATACGATGCTGCCTGCCACATCCGACCTGCCATGGGAATTACCCCTTCTGCTTGGGAGGAAGCTCAGCGATGCATGGGACCAGAACAAGCATCGGTTGTTGTTGTAGCTATGCTGGAGAGGTTCGCTGAAATTCGCTCGCCAGGGGGATATCTGCGCGCGCTAGCGTCAAAGGCAGCCTCAGGGAAATTCTCCTGTGGCCCGATGATCATGGCCCTCATGGGACGGCGAAGGGCAGCTTAACAGCTGTTAAATACCCATAGTCGCACATAGCAATCTACGGTCTACGCTCATAACAGCACCACCTCTACGCCGACTTAACAGCTGTTAAGAGTTCCGCACCTGGCCCATCCCTAGGGTCATCCCAGTCAGCATGGAGATCAACGAGATTGTCTAATGAAAATCCCTGCTGGGAAAGAGCTTCTTCGCCTGTTCCCGCGGACGCCGGGCGGCAGAACGGCCCGCGGCCCTGGCGGGCCGAACCGTCTCCCCTGCCCTTTCCGCCTCGGCGCCGATCCTGAGCTGATGCCCGATCGTCGCCAGCAGCGAGGACAGATCCTCAATCTTCTCGGCGATCAGATGCACCACTTGGCCATCCCGTTCTATCCGGCCCGTCACACGCAGCAACCGACCCGCGATGACGGTCTTACGAAAAGCATCGTAGACCTTCCTCCAGACCACGACATTCGCCACGCCGGTCTCGTCCTCCAGCGTCAGGAATATCACCCCCGAAGCCGTTCCCGGCCGCTGCCGCGTGATCACCAGTCCCGTGACCGTCACCCTGCCCTTCGCCTCTGCCAACCGCTGATGCGGCAGGCTTTCCGGGAGGTTCGGACGCAAAAGCTCCAGCGGATGGGCCCGCAGGGAAAGGCGTAGCGCCAGGTAGTCCTCGATCACCTCCTGTCCCAGAGACATCTGCGGCAGCACGACGGCCGGCTCCACGCCCCCTTCCCCATCCATGCCGAACAACGGCAGCGGCTTTGGTGCCTTCAGCGCCTTCGCCTGCCAAAGCGCGTCCCGTCGGTTCAGGCCCAAGCAGGCAAAAGCGTCCGCTTCGGCAAGCCGTTCCAAGGCATTCGGATGCACGCCCGCTCGGCGCCAGAGGCTTTCGACGTCGGGATAACCGTTGCCACGCGCAGCCGCGATCCAGCCCGCGTCCTCCTCGCGCGTACCCTTGATCTGCCGGAAGCCGAGCCGCAGCGCCAGGCTGTCGTCGGCGCGGCGCTCGAGCGTGCAGTCCCAGTCGGAATGATTGACCGAAACCGGCCTGACTTCGACGCCGTGATCCCGTGCATCGCGGACCAGCTGCGCCGGCGCATAGAAGCCCATCGGCTGCGCGTTGAGAAGCGCGCAGGTGAAGACCGCCTGGTGATGGCATTTGAGCCAAGCCGAAATATAGACAAGCCGAGCGAAGCTCGCCGCGTGGCTTTCCGGGAAGCCGTAACTTCCGAAGCCCTCGATCTGGGCAAAGCACCGCGCCGCGAACTCAGCATCGTAGCCACGGGCCAGCATGCCGCCGACGAAGCGGTCCCTGAACGATCCGATGGTTCCCATCCGCTTGAATGTGGCGAGGCTGCGGCGCAGTCGATCCGCCTCGGCCGGCGTAAAACCTGCGGCAACCACGGCGATCTGCATGGCCTGTTCCTGAAACAGCGGAACGCCATAGGTCCGTCCCAGAACCTCCATCATCGCCGGCCCGAGATCCTCGACCTTCTCCTTGCCCTGGCGCCGGTTGATGAAGGGATGAACCATGCCGCCCTGGATCGGTCCGGGCCGCACGATGGCGACCTCGCAAACCAGATCGTAGAATTTCCTGGGCTGCATCCGCGGCAGGAAGTTCAGTTGCGCCCGGCTTTCCACCTGGAACACGCCGATGGCGTCCGCCTTGCAGAGCATGTCATAGACCTTGCGATCCTCGGGCGGCACATTCGCAAGCGTCAGGTGTTCGCGCCGATGATCCTCGATCAGTCCGAACGCCTTGCGGATCGCGGTCAGCATACCGAGTGCGAGGATGTCGACCTTCAACAGGCCGAGCGCATCGATATCGTCCTTGTCCCATTCGATGACCGTGCGGTCCTCCATCGCGGCGTTCTCGATCGGGCAGAGCTCGTCGAGCCTTCCCTGGGTGATGACGAATCCGCCGACATGCTGGCTCAGGTGCTGCGGGAAGCCGATGATCTCGCCGATCAACTGCGTCGCTAATGCGACCCGCTTGTCCTCGGGGTTCAGCCCGGCGTCGCGCAGGCGATCCTCATCCGGCGCCGAGGACGACCAGCCCCAAATCTGACCCGCGAGCCGGGCGATCACATCCTGGCTCAGGCCCATGACCTTGCCGACCTCGCGGATGGCGGCGCGGGAGCGGAAGTGGATCACCACCGCCGTCAGGCCGGCGCGCTCCCGGGTATAGCGCTCGTAGATCCACTGGATCACTTCCTCGCGCCGCTCATGTTCGAAGTCGACATCGATGTCCGGCGGTTCGCCGCGTTCCTTGCTGATGAACCGCTCGAAGATCAGCGTGATGCTTTCCGGCGGCACTTCGGTGATGCCGAGCAGGTAGCAGACCACGGAATTCGCGGCCGATCCGCGGCCCTGACAGAGGATTCCCTTCGACCGCGCAAAAGCCACGATGTCATGTACTGTGAGGAAGTAGGGGGCGTATTCGACCTCCCGGATCAGACGCAATTCCTTCTCGACACGCGTCACGATCTTCGGTGGCGGCCCGTCGGGGTAACGCCAGGCGAGGCCTTTGCGCGCCAGCCGTTCCAGCCGTTCCTGGGCCGGCTCGCCATCCTTGGCTTCATCGGGATATTGGTAGCGCAGCTGGTCGAGCCGGAAGGCACAGCGGTCGGCGATTTCGATCGTGCGCCGGATGGCACCCGGATAGCGGTGAAACATCCGCGCCATTTCCACGCCCGATTTCAAACGCCGCTCACCATTGGCAAGGCGGCGCTCGCCGATATTGTCGATGGTGCAGCCCTCGCGCAGACAGGTCAGCACATCCGCCAGCGGCCGGCGGGCGGACCGGTGCATCATCACGTCTCCGGCCGCCACCATCGGCAGGCCCGATCGTTGCGAAAGCTCCGCCAGCCGGTCGAAGCGTTCTTGGTCCTGACCGTCGTAGAAGGGCGCCGCACCGAGATAGCAGGCGCCCGCGAAGCGTTTCGAGATCTGCTTGATGGAGGACGCGACCTTTTGCTGCGTTGCAGCATCGGCATCGAGCAAGTCCAGGGGCAGGGTGATCAGGATCATACCCTGGCCCCAATCGAGCAGGTCCGCCTCCGTCAGGTGGCATTGGCCTTTCGGCGCCCGGCGCTTGCCGAGCGAGAGAAGCCGGGTCAGCCGGGACCAGGCCGCGATATCCGTCGGCAGCGCCAGCCAATCCACCGGGCTGTCCGTCAATACCAGCCGCGCGCCGGGGATCAGGCGGGGCAGGGGGGCTTGTTCTGTGTTCGCGGCGATCAGGGGCGCTCGTGGGTCCGGCAGCTGCTGCCGACTTGAAGGATCGCTGACCTGCCGCGAGCGGATCGCGGGGCCTTCATCGTGCCCGGCTTCTTCCTCCCGTAGCCGCTTCAGCTCCTTCAAAGCCGAGAAGGCGCGCACAACGCCGGCGACCGAGTTCCGGTCGGTGATCGCGATCGCGGTCAGTCCCAGCTCCATCGCGCGCGTGACCAGTTCTTCCGGGTGCGAGGCGCCGCGCAGGAAGGTGAAGTTCGTGGTGACGCAGAGTTCGGCATAGGCGGTCACAGGAAGGTTCCCTGTACGGACCAGGCCGGCGCCTGCGGGGTGTGGAAGAGCCAGAGCCGCGGGCCTTCCTTGGTTTCGATGCGCCAGTAGTCGCGGATACCGCTGTGCCATGCCGGGTCATCGAACCACCATTCCGGCGTGATCCGTTCCGGGCCAGCGGCGCGCAGGGTGGTGAAGCTCATCCGACGCCAGCGGAACCGCGCGGGCGGATGGCCGGAAGGGGAGGTGATCGGTTCGGGCGGGAAGATCAGCGCCGGGCGGCGTGGGCGCTTCCGGTAGGGCAGGGGGCTTGCCGCGCTCCAGGCTGCGGATGCGGTGAGAAAGCTGCGCTCCGGAATGCGGCTTTCGGCCGGCAGGAAGCGCAGCACATGTTCGAAGCCAAGGCGATTGCCGAGGCGGGAGATGAGATCGGACAGTTCGTCCTCCTGCCGAACCTTGCCCTCGCCGATCTGTTGCGGCGCCAGTGGCTCGGTGACGACGGCCTCGATCCGCATCGCCTCGATGCCGAAGCCGGCATCCACATCCTCTATCCCCTTTTGGAAGAGCGCCGCGATCCGGCCGGGATCCCGCATGGCCCTGGCCAGCCCGATTTCGACAAAGACGGTTTCCCTGTCGACCCGTCGCAGTTCCAGCCGCACCCGGCGGGCGCCCATATGGGTCGCAGCAAGCTTGTCGCAGAGTCGATCGAGCAGGCGCTTGAGGCCGGCCATGACATCACCCGTCAGCCCGATCGGCTCCGGCAACGTCATCCTGACCCCGAACTGTGGTGCGTCCGGCTGAGCGCCGACCGGTTCGGGTAACGTGCCGAGCATCTGGTCGAGCCGCTGCACCAGGTCCGGACCAAACCGTCGCGCAAGAGGCGCCCGGGGCAGGGAGGTCAGATCGACGATCCGGTGCAATCCCATCCGTGCGAGGCTCTGGGCCTGTTCCTGCGAGATCCGCAGCGCCGAGACGGGAAGTCGGCCGAGACGTTCGGCCAGCAAGCCGTCCGGGACGATCCCGCCGCCATGCCGCGCCAACGCATGCGAGCCGCCGCGGGAGCCGGAAATCGCGCTCTGGGCGCTGAGCCCCGCCCGGACCAGGCGTGCGTGAAGATCGCCCCGCAATTCCTCCTCGCCTCCGAACAGATGGGCGACACCGGTGATATCCGCGATCAATCCGTCCTCGCCATCCATTGCCACCTGCGGCGCATAGCGGCCCGCCCATCGGCGCAGGGCGGCGAGTGCGGCTGCCTCGCGCGCCGGATCGGCGGGCCGGGTGGCAAGATCGGGCAGCAGAGCGCGGGCATCGGCCAGCGGCATGCCGCGATGCAGACCCTGGGCCTCGGCGGCGGCGATGAGGCAGCGCAGATGATCGGCATTGCCCTGACGATGCGTCAAGGCAAAGGGGCCCTCTACAGGGCGGTTTCGCAGGCTGACCTCACTTGCCAGCCTCGGAAACCATATGGCAAGCAGCCGTCGCGCCATCCCAATGCACAGTCCAGTCCTTCAAGGTTCCTGATTTGTTCTTGATAAGACTCCAGCGATGGCGAGTCGAGTCCGCCGGGCCGGCGAGCGGATCACATTTCCAGCGGGTCTCGGCCGCATTGCAGCCTTGGCCTTCGCGGATCAGCAGCAGGCCGGTGGTGCCGCCCGCCTCGGCCGCCAGTTGCAGGCGCCGTCCCGCAGTCAGGCCAAGGGCTTTCGTCGGCTCGGTGACGACGAAACCGGACGGACGGGCGCGCAGGACCTCCTCGGTCGTCCAGAGCAGATCGGTCTCATTGCGCGCTTCGATCAGGTGCAGGCGCTCGCTCAGGCCCTCGGGCAGGCCGCGCGGCATCGGCCGGGTCGTCTCATGCCGCGGCAGGATCCAGAACAGGGGGCCCTGATGACGCTGCGCCTGGTAGAGGGCGAAGCTGCTGCGGCCGAGCCCTCCGGCTTCGTGAAACCGGGCGGGAGCCAAAAGAAAGGGATCGGCAGGGGCCGTCAGCTGTTCATGCAACATCTTCGCGCGCGCCCTCCAGGACGATCACCAGTGCGCCATTGGGCAACGGGCGTTGCAACCGCAGGGCCTGTTCCGTGGGCGCTGTCAGCCAGGTCCGCCATTCCTCTGCCCACGTCAGGATCACCGGCATTGCCTTGGGATGCACGGGCTTCACATCGCGGTTCGCGTCGCAGGTCAGAAATCCGAAAAGCTCGGCGGTCACCTCGCCTTCCTTCAGCTTCCTGACCGAGGTCCATTCGGTCCTGATCCCGGCGAAGAAGGCCAGTGGCCGGTCTTGTCCAAGGGCGAACCAGACCGGGCTGTTGCGGGGGGCGCCGGGTCGGCTGTCGATCTCGGAAAAGCTGCTGAAGGGGACGAGGCAGCGATGCTCCATGCCGAGCCAGCGGCGCCAATGCGGCGAGCCGGTATTGCGGATGTTGGTAACGCCGGGGTCCGTCCGCTTGCCCTTGAGGTAGACGGGCGGGGTGGGCATGCCCCATCGTGCCATCGTCAGCTGCCATTGCCCTTCCGGGGCGCACCGGACGATCGGCGCCGGATAGTCCGGCCAGATGCCGGTCATCGCCGGCAGATTGCCTGTCTCGTCGATCAGGTCCTCATCGGCTTCCACCACGTCCTGGAATACCTGCCGCATCGCGTCCTGGCTCTTGGTTTGCGCATAGAGGTTGCACATTCTGGTCTCCTGAGTCGTGGAAATCGGCATAAGCGAGAACAATCGCAGAACACATCCGGCTTGGGAAGGCTTCATGACATCACATTGAGGTCCGAAGATCTCCGACATGTCGGTACGGATCGAGATTTTCCCCTGGATATGCAGATGACGCCAGTCGGCCCTTCCAGGACCGAGGCGAGCCGCGCGGAGAACAGTTGGTGTGGTTCACGGTCGCATCCACATGCGTATCTGCGGGTCGGGCGGGATCGCGGCGGCGATTGGTGGCCTGCCGGGCCAGCCGCCTGACAATCCGAACCCCTTGTCCACTGCCCGCGTGGCTCGTACACGCCGGTGCATGACTGTTCTGCGCGCATTTCTCGTTTCCCTCCTCCTTGCCACCGCGGTCCAAGCGGATATCGCCGGCACCGTCTCCGTCATCGATGGCGATACGATCGAGATCCACGGCCAGCGTATTCGGTTGCACGGTATAGATGCTCTGGAGAGCCGGCAGCTCTGTGTCCGGCCCGATGGCCGCAATTGGCGCTGCGGATCGGCGGGTGCCAATGAGCTGGCTGCAATGATCGCACGCCGGCCGGTAAGTTGCACGACCAGGGATATCGACCGCTACGGGCGGGTGGTTGCGGTCTGCCATGTGGGCCGGCAGGATATCAACGCCTGGATGGTCGAACAGGGTTGGGCCGTGGCCTATCGCCAGTATTCGACCGACTATCTGGATGAGGAGGCAGCCGCGCGGCAGGCCCGCCGTGGGATCTGGTCGTCGCAGTTCGACATGCCCTGGGACTGGCGCCGGCGCAACCGATAGGCCGGAGCGGCGGGGCAGGGGACGGCAGGAGAGCAAGAGGCGGGCCGGGGGCTGTGCGACGGGTGTGGAGAGCGGGGGAGTGGCTCCCGCGCGCCCGTGGTGGAGAAACCCCATGAACGATGTGGAAATCATGGCGCGGCCGCAAGCCCGGCAGGGCGGCTACAAGGTGGATGTCAGCCGCGGCGGGCGGAATGGCCGCGTGTCCTCGGAATGGTTCAGCCGACCCGATGACGAACGCTTCCTGTCGCTGGACGATCTCTGGACCTCGCTCAAGGGCCGGTCCGAGCGCAGCAGAACCCGGATCGTCGGCACGGCCGATATTCGCGTCGAGGCCAGCCGGAACGACGGAGAGCGGCTGCAATTGATGCTGCCCGGTGCGGAAGCGCCGGTGGCGCCGACGCATTGGGCCTTCGGTCAACTGGCCAGCATGGTCGGCGCGCCTGCCGCCTATCTGCGGCAGTTGCCGGCATCGCTGGCCGGGATCAACCTGCAATATGGCTTGTCCTCGAACCGGGTCGAGCAGATCAAGACGCTGGAGACGGAGGACCGCCGCACCGAACTGCGGGCGGTGACCGGACCGGATTATGGCCGCATCCATGATCATGAATTGGTCGAGGCCGTGCAGCGTATCGCCGGCAACGGCACCGGCGACACCCGCTGGAAGGTGCCCGGTGTGCTGGACTGGTCGACCGGAGTCTACAACCCCGATGTCGAGATCACCCGCGACACCACCACGCTCTACGCCTCGGACCGGGACGTGTTCCTGTTCCTGGTCGACGATCACAACCCCATCGAGGCGGGCAAGCTGCCCGACGGCTCGCCTGACCTGTACTTCCGCGGTTTCTATTGCTGGAACAGCGAGGTCGGCGCGAAAACTCTTGGCATTGCAAGCTTTTATCTGCGCGCAGTGTGTCAGAACAGAAATCTGTGGGGCGTCGAGGATTTCCAGGAGATCACCATCCGGCATTCGAAATACGCCGCCACCCGCTTTGCCCATGAGGCCGCCCCTGCGCTGACCCGCTTTGCCGATTCCTCGCCCAAAGGCTTCGTCGACGGCATCAAGGCGGCCCGGCAGCAGATCGTGGCGCGGACCGACGAGGACCGGGCCGATTTCCTGCGCAAGCGCGGGTTTTCGAAGCCCGAGGCGGCGAAGATCATCGACAAGGTGCTGGTCGAGGAAGGGCATCCCCCGGCGAGCATCTATGATTTCGTGCAGGGCATCACCCGCCTTGCGCGGGACAAGCCGCATCAGGATGCCCGGCTCGACCTGGAAGGCCGGGCGAAGAAGCTGCTCGACCGGGTCGGCTGACCCCATTTCCTCCCGTCGAACCGCCCCGCTGCAGGCAGGGCGGCATCAGCCGGCGTTCGGAGAACCGGGCGCCGCCTTCATCACGATTCCGCCGTTCCAAGCGGCTGCGCGACATTTCGGTGATCGCCGGCGGCCGCGCGCCATTCCTCAGGAGATATCCCATGCAGAGCTTCGACGAAAAGGTGGATAGTGCCGTCCACGTCGCCTTTACCGCGCTCGGCCTTTCGGTCGGAAACCATATGGACCTGGCCTGCCGCCTCAACGACTTCATCACCCAGGAATTCCAGTTCACCGTCTCGGACGACGACGATGATGACGATCGGCCTGCCGCCGGTGCCGGCATGTTGGCCGATGCCGCCCGCGGAGCGGGAGGTCAGGGCGATGACTGAGCAGGAACAGGGCATCATCGCCACAGCGCGCGAGATCCTGCGCCGGCAGATCCGTTGCCACCCGGTTCTCTCCTCCTGGCAGGCGGTGGTGGACTATATCGCCCTGACCGTTCGGGGCGAGGAGGAGCGGTTTCACGTCCTCTATCTCGACCGCCGGAACCGCCTGATCTCGGACGAATGCCTAGCAGTCGGCACGGTCGATCACGTCCAGGTCTATCCCCGCGAGGTGGTGAAGAGGGCGCTGCTGCTGAACGCCTCGGCGCTTCTGGTCGCCCACAACCACCCGGCCGGTGATCCGACGCCGTCGGAGGCCGACATCACGATGACGAAGAAGCTCCAGCAGGCATGTGCGACCCTCGACCTTACGCTGCACGACCACATCATCGTCGGAGCCGGTCGCGAACTCAGCCTGCGCGCGGAAGGGGTGATGGGATGACCAGCCGGACCATCTTCCAGCGCCAGTTGCGCGCCATCACCGCTCATTTCCGCCGCTACCCGGACCGGCCTGCGCCGACGACCCGGACCCTGGAATGCGCCTTCGAGACGAACAGGGACCATTCCGATGCCATGGCGGCCTGCCTCATGCTGACACCGGCGATCCGGCCGGGCCTCGAGCGATGGCGCGTCTTCGACGATGAGGTCAGGCTTGCCAGCCTGAAGCGTCATGAGGGCAGGACGGTCCGGCAGATCATCGACGCAATCTATCCGCGGGAGGCTGGCAGATGAGATGGTTCGTGGTTGAAGTCGTGGCGGTCCCGGATTGGGAAGATCTCGATCCCGAAGATGTCGACGCGGAGGGCAATTGCATCGTCGACGGTTGCTATCTGATCCGGGCGGCGGACGAGGCGGCGGCGTTGACCCGCTTCCACGACAAGGTGCCGATCACATGCCTCGATGATTTTCTGATCACCATCCGCCGGCGCAGGCCGGCCGACGATCTTGCCTCTTTCTACGAGATCGCCTGAAGCAGCGTCGCTCCCTGCCGGGAGAGGTGCGTTGCGGCATCTGCTGTGGTCGTGACCAGAGAAAGAGGGCGGCTGGCGGGGCTTTCGGCGGGTTTCCGACCGGGTGAGAGGCATCCGGGGCCCGCCGCGGAGAGCTGCGATGTCCCGACATGAACGAATTTCCGGCCACGACCTGCAAATGGCGGCCGGCGGCGCTGTCACCCCAGCAGAGGATGGCATCCGGCTGCGTATCCTCAGCCTTGGTGCCGGGGTGCAGTCCACCACCCTGGCACTGATGGCGGCGCGGGGCGAAATCGGCCCGATGCCTGATTGTGCGATCTTTGCCGATACTTTTTGGGAGCCCAGGGCCGTGTATCGTCATCTCGACTGGTTGCGCTCGCCGGGTGTCCTGCCTTTCCCTGTCCATATCGTCTCGGCGGGCAATATCCGTGATGGGCTGATCGCCGGCGCCGAAGGTGGCAGATGGGCATCGATTCCGGCCTTCACCCGCAGCATCGACCGTTCCGGGCGGCTCAGCATCGGCATGATCCGGCGCCAATGCACCAAGGATTACAAGATCGTGCCGATCCGGCGAAAGGTGCGGCAATTGCTCGGCATCTGGCGCCGACGGTCGCCGGCCATGCCGGTCGCGGAACAGTGGCTCGGCATTTCATGGGATGAAGCTATCCGCATGAAGCCCTCCTTCGAGGACTGGCAGGTCAACCGCTGGCCGCTGATCGAGCGGCGCATGACCCGCAACGACTGCCTGCGCTGGCTGGAACGCCACGGCTATCCCGAGCCCCCGAAAAGCGCCTGCATCGGCTGTCCCTTCCATTCCAACGCCCATTGGCGCCGAATCCGCGACGGCGATCCGGAGGAATGGCGTGACGCGGTCGAGGTCGACCGCCGTATCCGGACCGGGTTCCGGGGCATCCGGGGCGAGGTCTTCCTGCACCGGTCCGCCGCTCCGCTGGACCAGGCCGACCTGCGCACCGATGCCGATCTCGGCCAGCTCGATCTCTGGCCGAACGAATGCGAAGGCATGTGCGGGGTGTAAGGCGATGCGTATTTCCGATGTGCCGGCGGCGCTCGACCGCATGGAGGTCAGTGCCGCCGAGACCCGTGCCTGTCTTGACGCGATCGATCGCCGGCTGCGACAGCAGGCCGAGGCCGAGACCATCATCCACCGCCCGAAATCGCGCTACTTCCACCGCCAGATGAGCCGGTGGACCGGATCCGACGAGCGGGAGTACCAGCGCATCCTTGCGGCGCTGATGGAGCGGGCAGGGGCCGAGATCGACCGACTGTGCCGCAGGCTGGCGCGGCAGCAGGCGGCAATCCTCGCGATGCGGCGCAAATACCGCGTCAACGAGGCCCGGCCCCAGGCGTCGTCGCGCGGGTGGCAGGCGACAGAGGAAGAGGAGGGTGGGGGTGTTCGCGGCGGGTAGGAAGTCGGGAGAGAGGCTCCCGGCGCCCGTCGCGGAGACGACGACCATGGCAAAAGCCGTACAGAAGATCACCCTCTCGCGTTCGCGCGACATCCCCTTCGACAAGCTGGTCCTGAGCCAGTCCAATGTTCGGAAGGTCAAGGCCGACATCTCGATCGAGGAACTGGCCGAGGACATCGCCCGGCGCGGGCTGCTGCAGAGCCTCAACGTGCGCCCGGTGCTTGACGATGATGGTCAGGAAACCGGCATGTTCGACGTGCCGGCGGGCGGGCGCCGCTACCTGGCGCTGGCGCTGCTGGTCAGGCAGAAGCGGCTGGCCAAGACCGCGCCGGTGCCCTGCGTGATGCGCGAGGGCGCCAGCGACATCCTTGCCGAGGACGATTCCCTGGCGGAAAACACGCAGCGCGCCGCCCTCCACCCGCTCGACCAGTTCCGCGCCTTCCAGACCCTGCGCGAGAAAGGCCAGAGCGAGGAGGAAATCGCCGCCGCCTTCTTCGTCCCCGTCACCGTCGTGAAGCAGCGCCTGAAGCTTGCTTCCGTCGCTCCGGAACTGCTGGAGGTCTATGCCGAGGATGGCATGAAGCTCGAGCAGCTGATGGCCTTCACCGTGTCCTCCGATCATGAGCGACAGGTCCAGGTCTGGAACGCGGTCAAGGATTCCTGGCAGAACGAGCCCTATCAGATCCGGCGCAAGCTGACCGAAACCTCGATCCGTTGCAACGACCGGCGGGTACGCTTTGTCGGCATCGAGGCCTATGAGGCCGCCGGCGGTCCCCGGACCCGGGATCTCTTCGAGGACGACAATGGCGGCTGGATCGATGATGTCGCGCTGCTGGAAAAACTTGTGGCGGAAAAGCTCAAGACCGCGGCCGATGCCATCGCCGCCGAAGGCTGGAAATGGGTCAGCACCGATATCAGCTTCGCCTATGGCCATACCCAGGGCCTGCGCTGGTTGCCGAGAAAATGCGCGGAACTGAGAGAGGAGGATTATGCCGCCCGCGAAGCGCTTCGTAACGAATTCGAAGAGCTTGAGGCGGAGAATGTCGAGTACGAGCAGTATCCCGACCATGTCGAGGCGCGGCTTCGCGAGATCGACAGCCTGCTCGATGCCTATGAGAACCCGCCGGAGTTGTTCGATCCCGAAGACGTGGCGCGGGCCGGCGCCTTCGTCAGCATTGCGCAGGACGGTTCGATCGAGGTCGTTCGCGGCTATGTCCGCCCAGAGGACGAGCCGGGGCAGGAAGCCCACATCGCCACCAGCCCCCAGGGCGATGCTACCGGGGGTGCGCAGGGGGATGAAGCCGCGGCAGGCGAACCGGAGGTGACGGTTGGCACGCCCGCCGCAGAACCCGAGGAGGACGACGGAGACGCGATCAAGCCGCTGCCGGAGCGGCTGCTGACCGAGCTCACTGCCTGGCGCACGCTTGCGCTGCGCGATGCGGTGGCCAGCAATCCACAGGTGGCCATCACCGCGCTGATCCACCGCCTGGTGATCGACACTTTCGGATCCGGCATGAACTCGGGGCGGTGCCTCGAGGCCTTCGTTCGCGAGATCCATTTCCCCGCCCAATCGGAGGACATGCCGAATTCGCCGGTGGCCGGTTCCGTCGGCGAGCGTCACCAGGCCTGGGCTTCCGACCTGCCGCTTGAAGACGACGAGGCCCTGTGGGACTGGATCGCCAATCTCGATGGTGCCAGCCGCATGGCGCTGCTCGCGCATTGCGTCTCCTTCGGCATCAACGCGCTCCACGAGAAGCCCAATCCCTATAGCGGCTACGGCGTCTCTGCCCAGGGGCTGGAACGGCGCTTTGCCGAGGCCGATCGGCTGGCCCGGGCAACGGGCCTCGACATGATCGAGGCAGGCTGGCGGCCGACCGTCGACAATTATCTCGGCCGGGTGACCAAGCCCCGCATCCTCGAAGCGGTGCGCGAAGGCGTCGGCGAGGACAGGGCGCGCCTGCTCGAGCACCTGAAGAAGGGCGACATGGCGCGTGAGGCCGAGCGCCTGCTCGCCGACAGCGGCTGGCTGCCCGAGCCCCTCCGCCTCGCCATCGATGGCGATGATCCCGCCGCGCAGCCCGCGGACCTGCCTGACTTCCTCATCGAGGATGCCGGCGACAACACCGATGGCGTCGAGGCGAACGCGGACGTTCCGGCCATCGCCGCCGAGTGAACAGCAGTGCGGGGTGGCAAGCGCTGCCCTGCCACCCTTCATCCAATCCTCACAAGGCTCGGCATTGCGCCGGGCCGATTTCGTATCGGGAGAACAGATATGTCGGCATTTCTCATCTACGACCGCGCGCCGCTCGGCGCCCTGATCCGCTACTCGGACGGCACGCCGCAGCCGCCGGCGCGCTTCACCAGGAAGCTGGCGGCATGGAAACGGAACAACGGCCTCGGCCGGCTGATCCAGAAGACGCCGCAGCGGCTGCTCGGCAACAACCATGTTCTGCCCGCCTCCTTCACCCTGCATGAGGGCGATTTCTCGTCACGCGGGGTCGTGCTGATCACCGTGCAGCGGACCTATTCCGTCGATAGCGAGCTGCGCTTCGAGGTGGCGGAGCGGCCTGCCATCGGCATGATCCGGGTGCTGCAGACCTTCAGGGACAATGTTGAGTTGTTGCATCTGGCCGAAGACCGGGAAGCCGCCGAACTCTGGGTGGCGAAGACCGGGCATAGCGAGACCCGGTTCGAGGCGGTCACCACCGACGAGCTCTGCGCGGATGTCGTCGAGGGCCGTGCGGCCGCCTGATCCTCGCCTGCTGCGATTCCATGGCCCGCCATCATCTGATGGCGGGCCTTTTTCCATGTTGGGACCCCCTCCTGTGTCGTTCCTCGAAGGGGTGATATGCAAGCGGCAGCGTAGTGGCGTCGGCGGTTTTGCGATGGCGACATTACCCTTTTCAGTTTCTTGCGCCGGTCCGACGGGTGTAGATCTTTGATCTACGTGATGTGCAGCATGTGTCGGGTCGCTTATAGAAGCGCTTTCGCTTGATCGGCGCGCTCATTTGCGTCGAGAGCGATCGGTTCCACGACGGATAGGGGAACCTTGTCCCTCAACTTGTCGCGGGTTCTTTCGATCGAGGGTCCGAGTCTTTCGATCATATCCGACAGCAGCTCGAGAGGGCGGTTCGCGGGCAGCCCGCTCGCCCTTCCCTCGCTTTCAAAATGCCGGGGCACGATCTCGTCGATGCCGTAGTGGCCATCGACGGACATTGCGAGCCGATAGCGCTTCCTTTGCAAACGTCCGGCATGAATCACCGGGGCAAGACTCAAGATGTCATAGAGCGGCGCAAGCCGGAATCGGCCCCGCCGGCCAAGACGAAGACTGAAGTTTTTCGCATGCCCGTCCGAGGCACCGATCAGGTAAAAGAAGATCTGTGCTCTGAAAAAGGTTTCGCGGTCGGTGACCGGATCGTCGGATTCACGGAGCAGATCCATGATCTGCCCAATACCAGGACCGCCGACCTTCTGGTATTTCCTTGCCGACGGATATCCCAATGACTGACAGATATCCTCCTGTGGCAGGCGCTTGAGGGTGCCGCCGTCCCATCGACGGTCGAAACGTTCGACCGCCAACGCGACCTGCCCTGGGAGCACGATCTTTTCCACGGTGGCAGTCGGCAAGCCGATTTCTCCGGCAAGGGTCATGCAGAACAGTTCGTTCTCGACGCTGTCGCTCAAGTCGACCTCGTCCGGCCCAGGCAAAACGCCCATCGGTGTTTTGAAGATATGGCTCGTTGGGGTGATCCCGCGCGGCTTCGCCCAACGGCCGTCGATGAAAAGATAGGCGGTTTTCTCCTGGGCACCCGCTATTGAGATGCGGAAATCGTCGTCGTCGCCTTGTGCCAGGGGCGCCGCGGCAAGGTTTCCGAGGTCGGCCAGCATCTCTTCTTCGGAGATTTCGCGATAGTCCATATCCTGTACGCCCGGTTGTTCGCCATCGGGCAGGAACTGAAGAGCACCGACGCAATCGCGGCCAAGAACCGACAGCAGCGAATAGATGTCGGCCCCCGCCGCTCCGATGCGTTCTGCGATCTTTGCCCGCAATTCACCTTCCGCATCCGGCAGAAGGTTGTCAAAAGCCGCGATCACCGGATCGCCGCGCCATCCAGCCTGGTCCAACGGAAGCACGCTTGCGACCGGGAATGCGCGCTCATCATTCAGCCATCCGGAATCGTAGGTGAAGCTGATCCCGCCATCTGTTGCTCTGACCAGGGTGCCTATCCGGGTCCGATCATACCAGACACCTGTCCTGCTTTTCCGTGCCCGCGGCCTGCGCCGTGCTTCACGCGCCATGTCAGCTCAGATCCGTATCATTGCGACGGTCTGTCACCTGTAATTCCGCTCCCAATGCCTCCAGTAGGCGGAGATATACGTCCAGGCTGACCGACACGATGCCGGTTTCAATGTCGGAAATCGTCGATTGAGCTGTCCCCGTGAGTTCTGACAGTTGCTTCTGGGTAAGATTGCGCGACTTCCGGCGGGTGCGCAGCGCGGACGCCGCCTGCCGGAGGCTTCGGACAGTTTGGCTATGGTGCTTACTCATCTGTCTTGCATAGCTCATAGGCTATAAAACATCAATATCGCTCTAAGGCTATAATATATAAATATAGCTCATAAGCTATAATTGAGGTGATGGAGACTGTCTGCACCTTTGCCGATGACGGCCCTCCAGCCGGTGAGCATTGAACATTCGCATGCTCTTATCACCATTGCGAGGTGTGATCAGCCGTGGCACCGCGGAAGGGGTCTGTCGTCTATGCGCAGGAGAGGAAGAGGTCGGTCGTGGAGGGTCATGGCAGGTCGGGACGGCGGGGGAGTGGCCCCTGCGGGCCTGTCGTGGAGCATGACGATGAACATCGCCTACAATCCCGCGAAACTTGCGCCGCCGCCGGCCCGCATCCTGCCGGAACCGGTCGCGGCGCAGCCTTTCCCGCTCTCGGTGACATGCGTCGGCGAGGTCGAACGTGCCGACGAGCATTTCGGCATGGGGCCGTGGTGGGTGCAGCAATCGTTGGTCCTCGGCAAGCGTGCCGGCCTCGTAAAGGCAATCGAATTCGCCAGGGAAGTCGTCGCCAACCGGGAATATCCGCTCGGAGATGCCGACGGGAGCGATTTCGCCGCGGAACTGTTCCTGATCCTCGACCGGGACCGGCGCCTTGTGCTGGCCGGAAACCTCGTCGCGTCCGCGATCGCCTGGTGCCCGCCCGTTGTGTCGGATGCGGAGGCGAGGCAGGTCGTTCAGCAGGCCAGCCGCCTTCGCGCGAAGGCGACATATGAGGCTGGATGCGACAATCATCGCGCCGCCCGCCGCCTGCGCCGCGATGCTGGCGTGCTGGAGGGGCGACTGGTCGATATCCGCTGGCGCGACGCGGTGCGCCGCGCGCTTCGGGAGATCGCCTGATGCTCTGCGAAACCAAAGCCCTGGTTGAGGGCTGTGCGGCAGATGCCGGCTGGAGCGGTGACACGCTTCTGTGCCGATGGGCGGAAGCGACCGGCATCGCCGCGTCCCTCGTGCGGGAGCTCTCGACGCTTGCGGCCGAGGAACGTACCATGGGTGGTGAGATCTCGATCCCGGATGTCGAGGACGGCATGTCCCCAGATCCTGACGTGTCGGCCAGCGCCCTGATTCCAGGCGGCGGGCACGGCCTGCTGATCCGGCGCTTTGCCGATCTCAGCACTGCGCATCTGACCGAAGACCTTGCCAGTTGGCTCGAAGAGGAATGCCCGGCAGGCCGAGGATCGTGGCACGGAGGGAATGACCTCGGTCTGGAACCTTGGCACGGGTTTCTTCGCCTGGGTGCCGGATCCGGCATTCGACCGCGAGGAATATGACCGGATCATCGATCCGGTGCTTGTAAATATCCTCGACTTCGCGGGCGCTGCGGGCGCCGAATACGTCCTCTTCGACCGGGATTCGCCGGTCTGTGCCGATCTTCCGTCCTTCGATTGGTGAATCCGCTGCAAGGCGGCGCAACGGCGGCCAGACCGTCATCGAGCGGGCAGTCCTTCGGGATTGCCCGCTTTCTTCTTGCGGCAGGGGGCAAAGTGGATCCGGGCAGGTGGCGTCGTCGAAGCCGGTGCGCCGCCCGTCAGGCCCTTCGGTGGTCTCTTGCCGCTGAAGGCCGGCGAGATGGCCCCCGAGGATGCGTGGCGGCAGGAGGAAGAGGTGGGTAGGGACCGGGTGGTCTGGATGCTGAGAGAGCGCCCGCGTCCGGACCTTCCCGTCAGGCGCTCGGGAGACCTTTCATGCCCAACCATGTCACCAACCGGGTCGTCGTGACCGGCCCATCCGCGGCCATCGCGGCTTTCCGCGCCGCATTCCTCATCGAGGAGGTGGACGCCGAAGCGGGAGGTCGTGATCATCGCGTCACCCGTTTCGACTTCAATCGCATCGTCCCACGCCCGAAGATCCTCGACGCGACCGAAAGCGGCAGTTCGGTCAGCATGGGCCTTCTGGTGCTTGGGCGTCCGGAGATCATGGACGATGGCTTCGGAATTCCCTCGCTCGATGCCGAGATCGCCCGCTATCTCAGCTTTCCATGGGTGAAGGACGCCGGTGTCGCCGACTATGAGGGGCTGAAAGCCTTGCTCATCGAACGCGACCCGGCCTGTATCGCAAAGGCCGAGATCGCGATCCGCGCCCATGAGGAATGCGGCCATGCCTCCTGGTATTCCTGGTCGATCGCCAACTGGGGCACCAAATGGAACGCCTATTCCTTCGAGGTGATCGACGAATGCGAGGGCCGGCTCGAATTCCGCTTCGATACGGCCTGGTCGCCGCCAGAGCCGGTCTTTGCGGCTCTCGCCGATCGCCCGGAATGCGAAGATCTGCGCATCGACATCCAGGGCTTCGATGAAGGCTGGCTCTTCGCCTATCGGGCTGAAATCTCCTGCGGAACCTACGACATCGCAACCATCCCCCCGACACCGGACCTCTACGCCGAGATCCATGGAAAGCCCTGGGTCGGCGAGGACGATGAAGGCGCGGGTGCGGTCGTGACCTGGGCGCGCCCGTCCTGATCTGCCCCAGAGAGGCAGAGTGGGGTGGTGAAGGGTGAGCCGGGATGGGCAGAGAGAGTGCCGCCCGGCTCGCCCGTTCAGCTTTCCCGGAGAGGACCAATGACAGAGACCGAACCAACCGCCGCTGCGGCGGAGGATTTCACCGCATTCATGGACCGGTGCAAAGAACAACGCGCACGGGAAGAGGCCGTGTTGCCCGGCAACAAGGCCGCGATCCTCGATGCCCTCGCCGCCGCCGAGATCACCCGCGTCGCCGTCAATTTCGACGGCTATGGCGATTCAGGGCAGATCGAGAACATCGACGCCTATCGGGGCGAGAGCGAGTTCGTCGCGCTGCCGGAAACGGAGGTCACGATCGCCTCCGCAAGCTGGGGCGATCCGGGCATCGTGGCGCAGACCATGATGCTGGAAGCGGCGATCGAGCAGATGGCCTATGATCTTCTGTCTTCCGCGCATGGCGGATGGGAGAACAACGACGGCGCCCATGGCGAATTTCGCTTCGATGTCCGGGAACGGGTGATCGCTCTCGATTACAACGAGCGCTTCACCTCCTCGGAATTTTACAGCCACGAGTTCTGAGGAGGCGGCCATGGCACATCCGTATCATCACGCGCTGTCTTCGGTTAAAAAATGGGGCGGCACTGTCGAGGACTATTTGCCGATTCATTCCTGGTTCGACGCCTCGAAGGAAATCCTGGCCGATTTCCGGCATCGTGCGCTTCGGCATCACGCCGAGGGCATCTTCATGGCCGAGACGATCTTCGGTCCGACCATTGCGCTGTCGACCGGACGGGTGATCCCCACCAGATGGGTGGGCGAGCAGCATGTCCGCGAGGATCTCGGGCATATCCCGTCCTTTGCGGACTGGGCCCGGGCGATCCGGCCGGAGCCCTGGATGGGGCGCAGCCGGAAGATCAAGGCCATCGTTGACCCCGTTCATGAGCCCCGCGCCTCGGCGCCCGACTCGGCTTATCCGTTGCTCGCTGTCCCAGCCGATGCCGATGATCGCATGGTGCTGCGCGCTGCGGTCCGGCTGATCCATCGCGATATCCGGCGGATTCCCGGCTTCCGGCTCTCTCGCAAGCGCTTCTACCGCCAGATGCTCCGCGAACATGCCGCACGGCGGCCGAACGGCGTCGAGCCTGACCCGACCTGAGAGAACTCCCCTCCCTTCCACGAGACCCGGCCTCGCGCCGGGTTTTCCATTTTCCGAAAGGAACCACCATGGCTGACTATTACACCAGCTTCTCCTGCCTGCTCGACACGGGCACTCCCGAAAAAGCCTCGCACGCCCTGGACCTCTTCGCCCGGCTCAGGGTCGAGGACGAGGCGACGGACGAATGGCAGGCCTCAGGTTTTGCCGTCGAGCTTCAGGACTGGCCAACCAAATCGATGCTCTGGATCCATGACGACGATCATGGCGATGTCGAGAACCTCGTCGCCTTCGTCCTGCGTTGCGCCGAGGAGCTCGATCTCTCCGGCCTGTGGGGCTTCACCTATGCCGATATCTGCTGCCGCCCCCGGATCGACGGTTTCGGCGGCGGCGCGCATGTCGTCGATCTCGGCGCGCGCAAATCCATCGGCTGGATCAGCGCAAGCGAATGGCTGAGCGCAGCCCTCAACGGCGAGGATATCGACGCGGTGGAGGCGCTGGCACAATGAGCACCACCATTCCCATCAAAGCCTCGCACGCCTCTTCGTCCCTCCCCGTCGTGGAATTCGGCCGCAGTGCCGACAACCTGCTCATCGCGCGGGTGGGCGATACGGCCTTCGCCATGATCCCTACCGCTGACGGACGGCATTTCCTCGCCACAGGCTGGCGCCTGTCGCGGCCGCTCGCCGAATGGACGCGCTCCGATTTCTACGGTCATTGCGGGCTGGTCGTCGACGAGGCGGCGTTTCGGGCGCTGGTGGAGGACAATGCCCGGCATCAACGCGAGCGGGCTGCCCTTGGGCGGCAGGAAGTGATCGTCCAGGTGAACACGCCATGGGGTCCGTCGCAGGGCGCCACGCTTTATGCCGAGGGCGTGATGTTCCACTCCACCGCCAGCCATGGCGGCTTCCAGCTGACCCCGGGTCGGAATGCCAGCATCCATCCCAAGCTGCGCAGGCCGAAGGGGTTCTATGAAGAGGATGCCGAGTGGGCCGCCGTTGCTCAAGGCCTGCCGGAGCTGTTCACCACCCGCGAGCGGCGCGAGGCGGACGAGACCATCCGGAACCATTGGCCCGAGGCTTGGGAAACCATTCATGGCCGCACACTCGAACCGGGGGAGTCCCGCGAACGCGACCGGCAGATATTCGAACGCGCTCACGCCGAGGACTGGATCGTGATCTCCGCCATCCGCTCGGATCATCGGCCTGGTTTCACCGAGGTGGTCGCCACGCGTGGCGGCAAGCGCGATACCCGGACCGCAGAGCGGCGCTTCCTCGTGCCGGTCGAGGAATACCGGGCAGGCCCCTTCGGCTTTGTTATCGACGAGGCGCGGCACCTCGCCTATGACGGGCCATCGAGCTTTGCTGGTTGGAGGAGCTGAACGGAAAGAACCGTTTCCTGCATCTGCAAGCCCGCGCGGGCAGAGCCAATAGGTGCGTTCCGTACCAGCGAGGGACCCGGTCCCGGCTCCAGATCGGGACTGACCTCGCCGGGTGCTGTATAAAGCTCGGAATGCGCGAGTCATCATCGGGGGGAAGCATCCACTTGCATAATATCCTGAATATCTGTATATTCTGGACGACAGGAGGTGCCCGTAATGTCGCAACTGCCCGAATTCAAGGCCGCCGATCTGACGCGGCATACCAGCGATCTGTTCGAAGCTGCGATCCGCTCCCCGGTGGCGATCACCAAGCACCGCAAGCCGAGGTTCGTTCTGATGAGCATGGACCAGTACCGGAAACTCACCCAAGGGCCCACCCAGCAGGTCCATATGCTCGATGAGATGCCGGATGACCTGAGGGCACTGATGATCGAAGGGCTGGAACGGGATACTGCCGCAGATGTCGAGTGATCCGAAGCCCGGGGAGGTCTTCCGTTACCCGTTTCTCTGGAAACGGCAGGAGGAGGCAGGTGAAAGCGAGGGCCGCAAGACGCGTCCCGTCTGTATCGCGGTGACCGCGACAAATCGCGACGGCGAGACAGTGGTCTTCATCCTGCCGATCACGACGCAGCCGCCCATGCGAGGCCGTCAGGCGATCGAAATCCCTCAGATCGAGTCGCAGCGGGTCGGTCTGGATCTCCATGTGCGGAAATGGGTCATGCTCGACGAGATCAACACCGACATTGTCGAGCGGTCCTGGGTCTGGGACGATCGCGTGCCGCTTGGCGTTTTCAGCGGCGCATTTACGGCTCGCATCCGCTCCAGCTTACTTGCGCTGGCCAGAGCGGGTGCGGCCAGAATCGTTGACCGGATGAAGTAGCTGTTGCTGTCATCGGTCAAGTACTTCTGGCTTTCTGTCAGATTTCTGCCCCATTCGGCGTTCCACTGTGGTCACGCCATCGATGTGAAGAGACCCATCAGGGACATTCGATCAGTCCGCAACAGGGGCACGCAGTTCGCTCGCGCGGCGGAAAGCTCGGCCCTTTGCAGACGTTGGCGCGACGATCTGATGCTACGTCGCGGCTTCACCACTGCGGACATTCGGGGTGCCTGCAGCAATCTTCCTGTCCGAGCTTGAACCAGGCTTCGCGCGGATTGCGGGTTGGCGTCGCGCAGAGTAAAAAATTCCGAGCAACACCGGGAGGTATTTATGGACCAGTCCGATCAGGAACTCGAGCGTCTCAGCGCGCTGTTGCATGCGCTGCCCATCGAGAACATGCCCATGACGCTCAGTGAACTTGATGGCTATGTAGTCGGTGTTCTTGCCTGCCCGGATATGATCCCGCCCTCGGAATGGATGTCCCATGTCTGGGGAGAGACAGGTGAGGCAAATTTTCCCGATCAGAAAACCGCCGAAGCCACGGTCGGTGCGGTCATGGCTCACTACAACTCGGTTGCGGAGGCGATGACCCGCTCACCTTGGATCGAACCCATCTACGAGGTTGACCCCAACAGTGATGAGGTGATGTGGGAGCCTTGGATCGATGGCTTCACTCGCGCTATGGGGCTAAGACCGGATGCTTGGGATCGACTGCTCGCTCAGGCCGACGAAGAGACGCGGACGACGATGATCTTCTTGATGGCGCTTCAGGAAATATACACTGGCCACAGCAAGTTCACGGATGAGGAGATCGACGAAATCGACCTTGAAGCACCCAATCTGATCCCGAACTGCGTTGCGACGATACTCTATCAGTCTCGTCCCGAGCTTTCCCGCATGGAGCCCGCAAATCGTTCCGAGATGCCGTTCAACGCCGGTCCCCGGCCCGGGCGGAACGACCCATGCTCCTGTGGGGCGGGCCGCAAATACAAGCAATGTTGCGGTCGGAACTGACCGATCGCCCAAGTCTCTCACGGCCCGTTGCCGACCTTTGCTTCGCCGACTAACGCCGCAGCGCGGCATCATCAGACCGGACTTTCGCTGCGCCTGCATGGGTTCCGAAACATCGAACTCGCACAACGCGGGACAACGAGGTCATGCAATCGCGCACAAAAGAGAAAAACCTAATCGGGATCACATTGGACATTCCTGCCAATATTGCACGATTTTCGGAAAGGTCGCGCGAGCCTCCTATGTCTGCGGGCTTTGGCGGACGGACCGACCTCGCTTTGGCACAGATTTCAGCTCCTGCCCCCTGATTGCGGTCCGGAACGCCGTTGGCGTCATGTTGCGGGCATTGCGAAAGCGGCGCGCGAAGTCGGCGGCATCGGAGAAACCGCACTCGGTTGCGATCAGGCCCACGGGGCTGTCGGTCTGCATCAGCATTTGGCACGCCCGGCCAAGCCGCAGTTGCAGCACATAGGCGCTGATGGACATGCGGGCGCTGCGCTTGAAGATCCGTTGCAGCTGACTTTCGGTCAGATGCACAAGATCACACAGCGGGGCCAGCCGCACCGGTTCATCGTAATGGGCATGCAAATGGTCCAGCACCTTCTGCATCCGCGCCCGGTCGCGCGGCATCTCGCTGACGGTAACCTCTCCGCTGGCCAGCGGCACTCGGTCAGTAGATCCTGACAAGGTCGCAAGGATGGCTTGGAAGGCAATCACCTGGGCCACGCTGTCAATCTGACCCAGTTGCAGGATCCGGTCTCGCAGTTGCGCCGACGTTTGTGCGCCGAACCGCAATCCACGCCGGGCCTGCGCAAGCAGCGGCGTGACGGGCGAAAGCTCTGGCACCAGACCGATCAGGCTGGTGATCCAGTCACTGGTGAACCAGCACACAATGGCGCGATGGTCGCCGGCAATCTCGATCAGGTTTTGGGATTGAAACGCGTGCGGCAGATTGGGGGCGATCAGGACAAGATCGCCATCGTTGTAGGGCCCGACATGATCTCCCACAAAGCACAATCCGCGGCTGTTCACCGTGAGGGTCAGCTCGAATTCCGGATGGTAATGCCAGTTGAACGGAAACTCTGGCAGGCGGCGGTCGAAGACATGCAGGGACCGGTCCGGCGGGATGGCAACGGTCTCGAAGTAGGGTGGCGATATGGGCATTACATTCAACTGTAGCGCTGAGATGCGGCAATCATACAAGGATATGCGGCAATAGGGAATGGTGCGCGCGGTGAAGGCTTGGCATCTGTGAAGCGGAAACCGGGGAGGACGTGATGCAAACCATTAGGACGGATGTCGCGATTATCGGGTCGGGGGTGGGTGGATCTGCCGTGGCGCATCAACTCGCAGGCAGCGGCGCAAAAATCCTGATCCTCGAACGCGGCGACGATCTGCCGAATGAGCCGCAGAACAGCGATGCAGAGGCGGTTTTCGTCCAGTCCCGATACAAGACGACGGATGAATGGGTGGACACGAAGCGGGCACCCTATCGGCCCGGTCAATACTACTATGTCGGCGGGCATACGAAGTTCTACGGCACTGCGATGTTCCGGTTCCGCGAAAGTGATTTCACGCACACGCAGATCGATGGCGCCACATCCCCCGCCTGGCCGGTCAGCTACGCCGATCTTGCGCCATACTACGCCGCAGCCGAACGCCTGTATGGCGTGCGCGGCGCGGCAGGTGTCGATCCGACCGAGCCGCCCCGCGATGCCTTCCCCCACGCCGCGATCCCGCACGAGCCGGTGATTGCCGCGCTGTCGGATCGGTTGCGCGCCCAGGGCCTGCACCCATTTGCGATGCCATCTGCAATCGATTATGGCCCCGATGGCACCTGCCGGCGCTGCGGCACCTGCGATGCCTTTGCCTGCCGGTTCGACGCCAAGGGTGACGCGGATAAGCGCGTGCTCCGCCCACTTTTGGCGCATTCGGACGTGCGGCTGGACCGCAACGCAAAGGTTACGCGACTTATCACCGATGGCGAGGGCAAGCATATCGTCGCCGCTGAGGTGCTCCGGTCCGGAGAGATCCTGCGCGTGGAAGCGCAGGTCTTCGCCCTCTGCGCGGGGGCGATCAATTCCGCTCTGATCCTGCTGCGGTCCGCCTGTGAGGCGGCACCGGACGGAATTGCCAACCGGTCCGACGTCGTGGGCCGATACCTGATGAACCATCACCTGACCGGGCTGATGGGGGTGAAGCCTTTCACTACAAACACCACGAAGTTCCCCAAAACCCTGTCGTTGAATGACTTCTACCACGGTTTGCCAGATGATCCCGATGCGCGCGGCAACATCCAGATGCTCGGCAATATCCAGGGTGCGATGATCCGTGCAACGTATCCCAGAACGCCGCGTGCCGCGGCCGACTGGTTGGGCCGCCATTCCGTCGACGTGCTGGCGATGGGCGAGGATCTGCCCGACCGCGAGAGCCGAGTGCGCCTTCTGGACGGTGACCGGGTGCAGGTCGATTACCGCCCCGGCGGGCGGGCCGCCCATGACCGGTTCGTGCGCCATGTCAGGCATGTGCTGCGCCGGGCAGGGTTCCCGGTCGTTCTGCGTCACAGCTTCGGCATTCAGGCCCCCTCGCACCAATGCGGCACCGTGCGGATGGGCGATGATCCGGCGACATCAGCCCTAAACGCCATGTGCCGCGCGCATGATCATCCGAACCTTTACGTGGTGGACGCGGGGTTCTTTCCCTCATCCGCCGCGCTGAACCCCGCCCTGACCATCGCAGCCCAGGCGCTTCGGGTCGGGGCGCATCTACGCAATGCCCGCGCCATCTGAAAGGACACACCCCATGAACTTCCTGTTGCCCCTGACGGGTTCCTTCGCACAACCCGCAGCCGAGAACCCGACCGTCGCGATGATCGAGGCCGCCTACCGCCATCACGGTCTCGATTGGCGCTACATCAACGTCGAGGTCTCGCCCGACGATCTGGCAGACGCGGTGCGCGGCGCGCGGGCGATGGGCTGGCGCGGCTTCAACTGTTCCATCCCGCACAAGGTCGCCGTGATCGACCACCTCGATGGGTTGGGAAAATCGGCCGAGATCATAGGAGCCGTCAATACCATCGTGCGCGACGGTGACCGGCTGATCGGTGAAAACACCGACGGGCGCGGCTTTGTCGCGGCGCTGAAAACGGTCGTGGATCCGGCGGGCAAATCCGTCGTCCTGTTCGGTGCGGGCGGTGCGGCGCGGGCGGTTGCGGTCGAGATGGCGCTGGCCGGCGCCACGCGGATCACCGTCGTCAACCGCAGCGCGGAGCGGGGGCGAGTGGTCGTCGATCTGCTGAACGACCGCACGGACACGCAGGCAAGCTACACGTCGTGGGAGGGCACATTCGTCGTGCCGTCCGGCTCGGATATCGTGATTCATGCCACATCCGTCGGTCTGTATCCCGACGTCGACGCAATGCCCGACATCGACACCGACAGCCTGACGCCCGAGATGGTCGTTGCCGACGGCATTCACAACCCGCCCCTGACACGCCTGATTCAGGCCGCCAAGGATCGCGGCTGTAAGACCGTCGACGGGCTCGGGATGCTGGTGCAGCAGGGCGTGATTGGAATGAAATACTGGACCGGTGTGGATGTCGATCCGCACGTCATGCGGCAGGCCCTGCTGGATCTCGAATTGTAGATGGAGAAGCGACGGTCTTGGACAGCGTCGGTCATTCTGGTCTGGTTGCTGGCTGCCGGAAATCGACCAGACCAAAGAATATGAGGCGTCACGAGACCCGTCCCGATTTCGCTGTATGACAGGATTTTGCCAGAGTGTTTCATTAGTGGAAATGGGCTCGAAGCGGTCGAGCGGCGTGCAGCCAAATCACTTTGGCGGTATAGCATGGCGCTCGCGGCCCTTTACTGCCATTCGATATAGTCTCGGCGCCACTATGTGGCGTCACCAAACCAGCCATACATGTTCGTCGCAGCAATTCTTGGCCGGTGGAAGTCATTGATCTGTGACCTTGATACCGCTCGTCGCGGGTGCGGAATCAGCACAGCGGTTGCGAGGGCTGAAGAAGGTCGGGGGAGGTGCGGAGGTCGGCGGTGCAACGCATCAAGTGCGGCATTGTTCGGATGCATCCTGCCATTCGCAGCCGTAGCATAACAGCGAACCCAAAAACGATAGAAATCAGCGGGGTTCGCAATCTTCGCGAGCAATAGGCGGAAACGAGACCAGAACGCGCAGGCCCGGATGATTATCGTTCAGTGTCAACACCGCGCCATGCAATTCGGCAATCGCCCTGACCATGCTGAGTCCCAAGCCATTGCCCGGGGTCGTGCGACTCTTCTCGAGGCGATAGAAACGGCGGAAAACCTTGTCGCGTTCTGCTGTGGGGATGCCCGGACCATTGTCGGAAACCTGAAGCAGGGCGCTGTCATCCACCCTCGACAGCGTTACCTCGATCCGCGTACCTGATGAACAGTGACGCAGGGCGTTTTCAACGAGATTTGCGATCATCTGGGTCAGGAGTTGCTGATCGCCCTGAACCATCGCGTCCTGATCTTCGATGTCAAACCTCAGCGTTTGACCGTTTTCTTCGGCGACGGGGCCGTAGGCGTCTTCGATCCGGGCGAGGATCGGGGCAAGCGGGGCTGCGGTAAACCGACCTGACCGCTGACCGGATTCGATCTGCCCGATCCGCAGCAGGGCGTGGAATGTCTCGATCAGATCGTCGGCGATCTCCACGGCTTGTTCCGCATCTTCCCTGATCTCGGAAGTCAGGTCGGGCGCATTCAGAAGCACATCCAGCCGTTGTCGCAGGCGTTGCATGGGCGTGCGAAGGTCATGGGCGATATCGGCCGAAATCTGTTTCTGGCTTTCGACCATCTGCTGAAGCTGTGCGATGGTGCGGTTGATTTCATCTGCCATACGGGCAAGGTCATCGCCATCGCTGCCAGTGACGGGGACGCGTCGATCCAATTGCCCCAATGCCACTGATTTCAGCGTCGTGGAGATCCGGGTCAGCCGCCGTTCGGTTCTGCGGCCGACAATGACCCCGGCCAGTAAACCGGTAAGCAGCAAGAGGATAAAACCTGCAAGGAATCCGCGACCTAAAACCTCGCGCAGCTCTTCAAGAAAATAGGTGCTTGTGCCCAATGTCAGCCGGTTCGGGCCGAGCTGCGCCGAATGAAGCAGGTAGCCTGTCACATCGTCATAACGGGGCTTTTCGGCTTGGATTGCATTGACCGGGACGTAGCCGCTGCTGCCCTGCCAGTCGATGGCATCGACATTTCCGGTCAGAACGTTGCCATCCGCGTCCTGAAGCAGATAGATCCGATAATCCTCGAAATTGAACCCGGCAAATCCGCCAAGCTTTTCCTGAACCGCGTCCAGACCTTCGCTTTCGTAAAGATTGGCAAAACCGGCTGAATCGTCCGCAAGTTGGTCTAGTACCCATTCGCTGATTTCGCGATCCGCGAAGTGGTAGGTCAGACCAAAGACGAGGGCAGTGATGATGGCGTAAAGTGCGGCAAAACGCAGAGACAACCGCGCCGAGGTCGAGCGCAGGAAGCGAGACATGCCGCCGGCCCTAGCCATGCAGGCTATACCCGGCACCGCGGACGGTATGGATCAACTCGATCTCGAAGGGCCTGTCCACTTTGTTACGCAATCGACTGATATGGGTCTCGACGACGTTGGTCTTGGGATCGAAATGGAAATCCCAGACCGATTCCAGCAGCATCGTGCGGGTCAGTACCCGGCCGGCATTGCGCATCAGATATTCCAGCAGGCGGAACTCGCGTGGTTGCAGGTCCAGAGAAATGCCCGCCCGCGTGACCGTACGGCGGATCAGGTTCATTTCCAGGTCGGCCACCTGTAAGACGGTTTCCTCGGCTTTCAGTGGCGGCCTGCGAGTCAGCGCCGCCAGCCGCGCTGATAGTTCCTGAAACGAGAATGGCTTGACGAGATAGTCGTCCGATCCCGCCTCAAGCCCCTCGACCCGGTCGTCGATCCCGTCCATCGCCGAAAGGATCAGGATCGGCGTCTCGACTCCTGCGCCGCGCACGGATTTGATCAGGGTCAGCCCATCCAGACCTGGCAACATGCGGTCAAAGATCATCACGTCATAACTGTTGTCCAGCGCCGACAGGAAACCTTCGCGGCCATTGTCGCAATGATCGACCAGATGCCCCTGCGCCCGGAGGCTGGAGGCGATGTAGTCGGCCGTTTCGGCATGGTCCTCGACCACAAGGACGCGCATGGCTGCTGCTTTCCATATCTTGTCTGCCCGCAGGGATAGCCCGCTGTGCGTTTGGGTCAAGACGTCGGGACATTACGGATTGGTATAGTTCCGGCAACACCCCTGACAGATCGTTCTTGATAGATGGCGGCTGACACGAACCGTCAGCCTATCGAGCAGGACAAAATGACAATAATAGATGAGGCCCATGTGCCTCTCCACGCGGCAGTGGCCCGAACCCGCCCAAATGTGCGACCGACGCTGCGTGATATGCAGTTGGATGGCCCGACCCGCCGGTTTCTGGTGGCAGTTCTGACGGGATTCGGGCTCCTGCGGCTCTGGGCAATGTTTGCCGTACCTTTCACCGACACGACCGAGGCCCGTTACGGCGAAATCGCCCGCAAGATGGTTGAAACCGGGAACTGGCTGACACCGCAATTCGACTATGGCGTGCCGTTCTGGGGCAAGCCGCCGCTGCATACCTGGCTGTCGGCAGGGGGGATGCAGTTGTTCGGCGTGAACGAAGTGGCCGCTCGGTTGCCGATCCTGCTGACCGCGCTGGCGGTTCTGTTTCTCGTCTGGCTGTGGGTGCGTGATACCGTCGGGCGCAATACGGCGTTGGTTGCCATGGCGGTGCTGGCGACGATGGCGATGTTCTTTGGCGCTTCGGGTTTCGTGATGACCGACATGCCGATGGTTCTTTGCACGACGCTCGTCATGGTCGGGTTCTGGCAGGCGGTCGGAGGTGGCAACAGTCGTTGGGGTTATGGCGTCTTTCTAGGGCTGGCAATTGGTATGCTGGCCAAGGGGCCGGTGGCGGTTGTGCTGAGCGGCATTCCCTTGATGCTGTGGCTGGCCCTGACATGGAACTGGCACCTGCTGCGCCTGCTGCCATGGGCGCGCGGCATGGTATTACTGACAGCGCTGGCCGCGCCTTGGTATGTCGCCGCCGAAATCGCCACGCCCGGTTTCCTGCGCTACTTCCTGATCGGAGAGCATGTTCAGCGTTTCCTAACCCCCGGCTGGCAGGGTGATCTGTACGGGTCTGGCCATCGGGAAGCCAAGGGCATGATCTGGCTGTTCTGGCAGATGGCTGCCCTGCCTTGGAGCTTGGTTGCCACCTTGCTACTGACCCGCTTCGGCAAGACGGTCACGATGTTTCGACGGGATCGCTCGGGCTGGCTGGTTTATCTGTTGCTCTGGACGTTGTCGCCTTTGCTGCTGTTCACGCCTGCATCAAATATTCTTGCCGCCTATGTCCTGCCCGGCTTGCCGGCTGCAGCTGTCTTGCTGGTGGTGCTGTTCACGCAGATGTTCGAGGCTCAACCGAGCCGTGCAGCTCGAACAGGATTTGCCATCGCGACATCGGTAATCTTCGCTTTTTTCCTGGCGCTGACCTCGGGCGCGGCTTTCGCGCCGCAGAAGATCCGATTGAAATCCGACAAGGGGCTCGTCGCGGTCGCTAGCGCAGCGATGCCCGGTGCGCCGCTTTATACCCTCGGCGGGCGCAGCTACTCGGCCGAATTCTATTCCCAGGGCAAAGCGCGTGCCATCGATCTCGAAGACTTCGCGCGACTGGCCGGCAGCGGTGCACCGGTGGCTTTCTCGGTGCCTCCGGACATGGCGTCGGAGGCGGCGACATTGGGTCTTGAAAATCTGGGCAAATATGGGCGGCATGTCCTGTTTGTCACCCAGCCGACGAACGAGGTGAAATGATGGGCCGCATGCAGGATATCACTCGCGAAACGGCAAACATGACGCCACGCATGCTCGATTCAGGGCCATTGGCGCCCGATCTATCCTTTGTCATTCCGGCATATAACGAGGCAGAAACAATCGAGGAAACGCTGACACGGGTGTCGCGCAAGGCGTACAGGCTGGTGCCGCATTCCGAGATCGTTGTCGTCGATGACGGCAGCAGCGACGAAACGCTGGAACTGGTCACATCCGGCCAATGGGACCTGCCGGTTCGCCTGCTGCGTCTGTCGCGCAATTTCGGCAAGGAACAGGCGATCATGGCTGGGCTGCGTCATGCGACGGGCAAAGCCGTGGTAATTCTCGACGCCGACCTGCAAGAGCCTTTGCGCTATGTCGATACGATGCTGGAGCGCTACCGAGAAGGCTATGAGATTGTCTACGCCGTCCGCGCCCATCGTGATGATGAAAGCTGGTTGAAGCGCCGCTGTACCGCCGCTTTTTACCGCTTCCTGAATATCGGCAGCGAGGTGTCAATGCCTGCCGGAGCGCGGGACTTCCGGCTGATGGATCGAAAGGTGGTCGATGCGCTTTGCGCGCTGCCCGAAAGCAATCGCTTCATGAAGGGGCTTTATGCCTGGGTCGGTTTCCGCTCGCTTGCCATCCCGGTCGAGTTGCAGCCACGCGGCGGGGGTAGCACCAAGTTCCGCTTCCGCGAACTGCTGAGACTGGGCATGACCGGGCTGACCGCTTTCACCGACTGGCCGTTGCGCATGTGGACCGGCATCGGAATGATCCTTGCCATGCTGTCGATCTTCTACGGGCTGTTTCTAGCCGGCCGCACGCTGCTGCTCGGCCATGCTGTGCCCGGCTGGTCCACGCTGGCAGTGGCGATCTTCTTTTTCAGTGGCATCCAGTTGATGTCCATCGGTATGTTGGGCGAATATCTGGCGCGGGTCTTCAGCGAGGTGAAAGGTCGCCCCGGCTATCTGATCGCCGAGGATGTCACGATTGCCGCGTCATCCGAATGCTAGGCGCGGTCGCGCGGTTCGCCCTGACCGGGGGCCTGGCGACCCT
This sequence comes from Paracoccus sp. FO-3, assembly GCF_006386455.1. NCBI lineage: Bacteria > Pseudomonadati > Pseudomonadota > Alphaproteobacteria > Rhodobacterales > Paracoccaceae > Paracoccus > Paracoccus sp. FO-3. Next base: position 76,405 of record NZ_VCBQ01000008.1, read on the forward strand.
TGTCCATCTGGGCGTCGCGATCGGCCTTGTCTGGTTTGGCATGCTTCCGCTGATCAGCAACACTGTTGCTTTCCTGATTGCCTTCATGGTCAGTTTCTCTGGTCACCATCTGTTCACCTTCGCCGGACATGGTTCGTCCGCGACCCAGACTTTCGGACGATTCGCTATGGTGGCGGCAATCGGATTTCTAGCAAATGAAATTGTCCTGTTCCTATTGCAGGGCATCGGGTTGTTTCGTCTCGAAGCTGCCGTTCTGATCTCGACCGCCTTTGCGGCTGCCTGTACGTTCATCCTGTCGCGCACTTGGGCGTTTGCAGGGAGCGGTCACGCACGATAGGCCACGCCGCGCCTGCCAGGGGCATTGGTGATGGCAGAATCAACGGCGTCGCGAGATCACGCGGCGACTGATACAAGTCGAGCGTCGCCTTGAATATCTTCAACATTCAGCGGTGTAAGTCCGGCCCTCTCCAGACATTCGAACCAGGCGCAGCGGATGACCGGTGTCGGCCCCATCGCTGCCTTCCAATGTTACATGAGCACAGTCGCTGGGTGCGCCCAAGTGCTTTGTAACCATTACGCGCTCTCATGAAAGGTCCAAGGCTGGTAACGAAATTGGAAAAGCGCAACTTCAATCAGCCCTTTGATATGTCAATGCTGTTTTCAATTGCATATTTTATTTTTGGATCGCGAATCCTATAAACGGCTTCACCTTTGTCAGCAACTTCCCTCTCAATCAAACCAAGGTTTTCCATTCCTACCGTGTAATTTTGAGTGGAGCTTCCAGTCCCAGCTTTGTCATTCAGCTGATTTCTAGTAAAGCGTACAGCGTCCAGCTTCAAAAGATGCTTTATGTATGAATATACATCCATAGAGTTCTTTCTGGCATTGGCCTTTCTTGGGTAATACTCATAGAAGTTGAATTTACTAACAAACTCCCGCATTCCCTCGTGCACCGCGGCTTCTGAAATCTCCTTGACTTTCGCGTCTATACGATATTGGGCGCGAAAAATTTTATTCATCAAATGCCAAAGGTCTCTCGGATTTCGATTACTTAGGTCCAATATTGAGCCTCTAACACTTTCCGAAACAGAATCTCTGAATATATTCGAGAAATTCCGCGCAGGTCCCTCAGAAAACACCTTCACCCTTTGATCTAATGCGGCCTTTAAGTCGGGAAACTCCCACACAATTTCTGGGCTATATACCTTCTGTGTGCGAACCTTGTCTTTAATAAAGTTAAGTGGGACGACCCATAAGGACGCGACTACTTGGAAGCCGTCGTCCAAGAGAAACTTATTGTTACTAAGGATAGGCAAAATGAATTCTGAAATTTCTTCAGCATCATTGTCGAGCCTCGGATCCTCGTCAACTTTGTCCAAGACTACAACTATGCGCTTATATCCACACTTCTTCACGAGACCAGAGAATCGCCTTAGCGCTTCTAGTGTATCATCTGCTTTTGGAAGTTCAGCCTCAACGCCAGCGGATACCTCGGGAAAGTATTCGGAAACCTGAGCCTTTACCTCGGCGCTGGCTCCAGAAGCCCTTGCCACGACATCCGCGGCAATCGCCACCCCCACATTTGCAGCGATATTAAGTGGGTTGCGCACAGAGTTATAAAAAGACTGCAGTATCCTCTTCCATTTTGGAATCTGGATATCTCGTGCCGCCCGCTTTACAAGTCCACGAGTTGCGTCCGCAGCGAAGTTCACATAAAAGTACGTGAGCAGTATCTTTTCATCCTCAGTGAGTTTCCCTCCTGCAGAACGCAGCTCTCCTATGCCTCCAAAAAATGCATTGACCATGTGCCAAGTTATGAATTTATAGAAATCCGCCTCGCTGTAATATTGGGGTAAGCTGCTGAAATCATCAATCTGGCACAGCAGGTGCAGATTGTCCGATCGTCTTATGAAGTCATATGTTATAGACGTTTTCCCAGTGCCCCTGTCGCCACTTAGCAACATTGTACTCCCCGCCTCGAAGGCTTCCAATAGTGGGCTGTAGAGCTTTGTGGTTACAAACAGCTCACCCTGCCGCGCCTTTTCGTCTTCAGCTGTGAAGAAGTTGAACGGGTAAGATTTAAATCCGAAGCCTTTGCAGAAGTCGTCAAACTTTATCTCTTCTTGCAACGGACGCTCCATTTTTCAAAGAAAGTTAATACCTTTCTGTACTCACACAGGTTACGAGCCGCAAGATGAAGTTTCTCTGGTGCCGCGAGCGGGGTCTGCGCATCTCTGACGTTCGGCCAGGACGCGGCGAATGGCGGTTCACCGCCCAAGGTCTGCACCGGCCAGCTCAGCGAATCGCGCCGACCGTCCGCTTCCCGCCCTGCGGGTCGGTTCGGGGGCGATGTTGCGCTTGGTCGCGCGGCACCTGCAAACGGCAGCTTCGTCCCGGCACCAGACGCGCTCCGGCCGGCACAGGGGTCAGCGTCGGCTGGCGATTGGGATGGAAATGCCTGTTGGTCCTGTCCGTCAGCCCCTGCTTTCCAACGCCCCGCGAATCAAAAGCTGCTGGATTCTGACAGTCGCCCTTGGAGATCGGACCATGTCCTGCTTCGGGGTCTTGGGGCGCTGACGGCCCGGCCAAGCCGAGGCCGTCCGTCGGTTCAGGCTGCCCCCCCATTCTCACCGATTGCTGTCGATCCAGCGCGAGAGCAGCTGCCGATCCCGGAAGCACTCGTCCGGCACGGCGCGGCGCTTGATCCGGGCGATCCGTTCGGCGAAGGCCACCTGCTTCGAGGTCGGTTCATTTGCGGCGACAGGCGACATTCTCGCCTGCGCATCGATCCAGGTGCTTAGCGAGCGGCGATCCTGCTGAACCTCCCAGGGCAGCAGGGTGCGGTTCCGCGTGGCCAGCGATCTGGCGTAGGCGATCTGGCGCGGCGTGACCGGCAGGGCAAAGGGGGCGGTTTCCATCGGCGATCTCCCTTCTTCGGCTATGGCTTCAATATAGAACACACAGGGAACAAAATTAACCGGGCGGCCGAGAGGAAGAGGTCAGTCGGGGGGGAGGGTCGAGCTGGAGCGGAGATGGGAGAGCGCCGCTCGGCTCGGTCCCTTTTCCGCCTCCCGGAGACCTGATCCATGCTGGATTTCCGCCCCGCGACGCTGGTGCCCGAAGACAGGCGCCTGAACTTCCTGCCCACCCTCTTTGGCCTGAGCCGGCTGATCGTCGCCGAGAACACGCTCTACGGCCTGATGGACCGGCTCAGCCCCGATTACGGCGGCGGGGCCTGGGATTTTTATGAACTCGACGGCAAGCCGCTCTATCTCGCCCCGACTTCAAAACCCCGGTTCCGCATGTCCTGGCCGGACAACGGCTATCAGGGTGAAGTTTCTGCCGATGCGGCGGGTATCATCGCGACGCTGTTCGCCCTGTCGCATCTGAGCTTCCGCTTTACGGACGACCGGTTCAGCGAGGGATTTGCCCGGCTCTACGATTACGCCGCCAGGCACCCCGAGGCGGGCGAGATCTTCCAGGCGATCGACTGATCGGCAGGGCGGTCGTTCCTGAATGCGAATCTTCCGACAGCCTCCGGCGCAAGCCGGGGGCTTTTTCATTTTTTGTTCCGCCAACCCGGCCACCAGAGGTGGAGGGGGGCCGGAAGGGGTGAGCCGGGCGGAACAGAGAGAGCGCCACGCGGCTCCTATCAGCTTTCGCACAGGAGAATCCCGATGAATGCCATTTCCACCGCTGCGGCCAGATCCGCGGTGCCTGCACCCGCGCAGCTTGCTGCGCGCCCCGCCGCCGCCGTCCTGGCGGCGGCACAATTGCTGCTGCCGATGCTCGAACGCGGCGACCGCGTCGATGCCCCGGCGCTTCGCGCGGCCATGGAAACCGCCTTCGGTGCCTCCGACACGAGCGGGGCCTGGGACTGGAAGCTTGCCTATGAGGCCTGCGAGGCGACGACGGTGCTGTTTCTGCGCAAATACGGTCCCGCGCTTCAACACCGGGCGGGTTCGATGCCCGACATGCTGCCCTTGCTGACCCGGATCATGGGGCTTCTGCCATCCCAGACCCGCCGCTCGGAAGAGATGCAGACGTGGCAGCAGTTCTCGACCCCGATTCCGCTTGGCCTCGCCGCCGTGACCGCTGCGGCGATCACCCCCGGTGACGTGGTGCTTGAGCCCTCGGCCGGCACCGGCCTGATGGCGATCCTGGCCGAGATCGCCGGCGGACAGCTGATGCTGAACGAACTTGCCGAAACCCGCGCCGACCTGCTGGTCGCGCTCTTTCCGGGTGCGTCGGCCACCCGCTTCGACGCCGCTCAGATCCATGATCATCTGCCGGTCGATCTGGTGCCGAGCGTCGTGCTGATGAACCCGCCCTTCTCCGCCATGGCCAATGTGCAGGGCAGGGTGGCCGACACCACCTTCCGCCATGTCGCTTCCGCCCTGACGCGGCTCGCCCCCGGCGGACGTCTGGTCGCCATCACCGGCGCGGGCTTTGCGCCGGAAAGCCCGGCCTGGCGCGACGCTTTTGCGCGGCTGCAGGAGCGTGGCCGCGTCCGGTTCACGGCGCCGATCGCGGGCGCGGTCTATGCCAGGCATGGCACCACCTTTCCGACCCGGCTGACCGTCATCGACAGGATTCCCACCGAGGATCCGGCGCGGCTTCCGGCCTCGCTGCCGATAGCCGGGGATGTCGAGACGCTGATGGGCCTGATCACGGATCATGTCCCGCCCCGGTCGCCGGTCGAACATCCCGCTCTGCCCGCCGCACCGACCCGCAGAGCGGCCGCGCGACTCGCCGCGCGCAAGCGCGCCCCGCAGCCCCGTCCGGTTGCCGCCGGCGCGCCCTGCGAGGAGAGCCGGGAACTGGTCTACGAGACCCGCGACTGGTCCCCCGCCGAAGGCGCCCGGCTCACCGAAGCCATCTACGAGGAATACGGCCTCCAGACCATCCGCATTCCCGGCGCCCGGCCGCACCCGACGAAGCTGGTGCAATCGGCCGCCATGGCCTCGGTCGCGCCGCCCAAACCCTCCTACCGGCCCCTTCTGCCCGGCAATATCCACGAGCTTCTGTCCGAGGCGCAGCTGGAGACGGTGATCTATGCCGGCGAGGCCCATGCCGAACATCTCCCCGGCCAATGGCAGGTCGACGAGACATTCGACGTGGTGACGCTGGCGCGGGAGGAGGTCGCCGGCAGCGTTCGGTTCCGGCGCGGCTTCATGATCGGCGACGGCACCGGCGTCGGCAAGGGCCGACAGGCCGCGAGCATCATCCTCGACAACTGGCTGCGCGGCAGGCGCAAGGCGGTCTGGATCAGCAAGTCCGACAAGCTGATCGAGGATGCACAGCGTGATTGGTCCGCGCTCGGCATGGAGCGGCTCCTGGTCACGCCGCTGTCGCGCTTCCCGCAGGGCAAGGAGATCATGCTGCCCGAAGGCATCCTCTTCACCACCTATGCCACGCTCAGGAGCGACGACCGCGGCGGGAAGAAATCCCGCGTGAAACAGATCGTCGATTGGCTGGGCAGCGATTTCGACGGGGTGATCGTCTTCGACGAGGCCCATGCTATGGCCAATGCCGCCGGCGGCAAGGGCGAGCGCGGCGATGTCTCGCCCTCGCAACAGGGCCGGGCGGGCCTGCGTCTCCAGCACGCGCTTCCCGATGCCCGCATCCTTTATGTCTCGGCTACCGGCGCCACCACGGTCGAGAATCTCGCCTATGCGCAACGGCTCGGGCTCTGGGGCGGCGAGGATTTCCCCTTCGCGTCCCGGTCGGAATTCGTCTCGGCGATCGAGGATGGTGGTGTCGCCGCCATGGAGGTGCTGGCCCGCGACCTGCGCGCCCTCGGGCTCTATACCGCCCGGTCGCTCTCCTTCGATGGCGTCGAATACGACCTGGTCGAGCACCGGCTGACCCCGGAGCAGATCCGAATCTACGACGCCTATGCCTCGGGTTTCGAGGTGATCCATGGTCACCTCGACAAGGCGATGGAGGCCGCGAACATCACCGGCAGCAGCGGCACGCTGAACCGCCAGGCCAGATCCGCCGCCCGCTCGGCTTTCGAGTCCACCAAGCAGCGCTTCTTCGGCCATCTGCTGACCAGCATGAAGACCCCGACCCTGATCCAGCGGATCGAGGAGGATCTGGCAGCGGGCCATGCGGCGGTGATCCAGATCGTCTCGACCGGCGAGGCGCTGATGGAGCGCAGGCTGGCCGAACTGCCGACTGAGGAGTGGAACGACGTCCGCATCGACATCACGCCGAGGGAGGCCTGCCTCGGGTATTTGCAGCATTCCTTTCCCACGCAGCTCTACGAGCCTTATACGGATGCCGATGGCAATATGTTCTCGCGCCCGGTCATGCGCGATGGCCAGCCGGTCGAGAGCCGCGAGGCCGTGGCGCGGCGGGATGAGTTGATCGCGCATCTGGCCAGCCTGCCTGCCGTGCCCGGCGCGCTCGACCAGGTCGTGCAGCATTTCGGGACCGACATGGTGGCCGAGGTCACCGGCCGATCGCGCCGCATCATCCGCAAGGGCGAGCGGCTGGTGGTCCAGAACCGTTCCGGCTCGGCCAACCTCTCCGAGACCCATGCCTTCATGGACGACCGGAAACGCGTGCTGGTTTTCTCGGATGCCGGCGGCACCGGCCGGTCCTATCACGCCGAACTCTCGGGGAAGAACACCCGGCTGCGCGTGCATTACCTGCTGGAGCCGGGATGGAAGGCCGATACCGCGATCCAGGGTCTTGGCCGCACGCATCGGACCAACCAGGCGCAGCCGCCGCTGTTCCGGCCGGTGGCCACGGATGTGAAGGCCGAGAAACGCTTCCTCTCGACCATCGCCCGGCGGCTCGACACGCTCGGCGCCATCACCCGCGGCCAGCGCCAGACCGGCGGGCAGGGCCTGTTCCGGCCCGAGGACAATCTCGAAAGCCATTATGCCCGCGACGCCTTGCGCCAGCTCTACATCCTGCTGGTGCGCGGCAAGGTCGAGGGCTGTTCGCTCGAACGCTTCGAGGCGGCGACCGGGCTGAAGCTGATGGATGCGAACGGGGTCAAGGACGACCTGCCGCCGATCACCACCTTCCTCAACCGCCTTCTGGCGCTGACCATCGAAATGCAGGGCATCCTCTTCACCGCCTTCGAGGCGCTGCTGACTGCGAAGATCGAAGGCGCCATCGCCGCCGGGGTCTACGACATGGGCCTGGAGACGCTCAGCGCCGAAAGCTTTGCCGTGACCGGCCGCGAGGTGATCCATACCCATGCCCGGACCGGGGCCGAGACCCGGCTGCTGACCATCCGCCAGCGCGAGCGCAACACGCCCCTGCCGCTTGCCGAGGCGCTGGACTGGCTTGGCCAGGAGCCGAAGGCCCGCCTGCTGGTCAACGAGCGTTCCGGCCGGGCGGCGGTGGAGATCCCGGCGACCAGCATCATGCTGGACGATGGCGAGATCATCCGCCGGGTGCGGCTGATCCGGCCGATGGAGGGCTTCAATATCGCCGCCAGCCGTCTCGCCGAGTCGCATTGGGCGCCTGCGGATGGGGCCGCGTTCCGAACGGCATGGCAAGGCGAGATCGCCGAGGTGCCGGAGTTCACCGAGTCCACGCTGCATATGGTGACCGGGCTGCTGCTGCCGATCTGGAAGCGCCTGCCGGAGGATTCCACCCGGATCTACCGGCTCCAGACCGACGAGGGTGAGCGCATCATCGGCCGCCGGGTCTCGCCGGCCTGGGCCGCCAACGCCACCACCACCGGGATCACCGCGCTCTCGCCGGAACAGGCGCATGCCGCCTTGACCGAGGGGCGCACGATCCTCGATCTGGAGGAAGGGCTGCAACTGCGCCGTAGCCGGGTGATGGGCGCATGGCGGATCGAACTCTCGGGCTTCGACGACCGGATGCGCCAGCAGCTGACCGCCTTCGGCCTGTTCCACGAGATCATTTCCTGGAAGCTCAGGATGTTCGTGCCGGCCGATGCCAGCGGCATCCCGGTTCTGGCCCGGATCCTCGAGCGCTGGCCGGTCCGCCGGGTCTCGGAACGGGAGGCTGCATGATGGGCCGCGAAACCGCCGCCGATCTGGCGGCCCGTCTCGGTCGGCAGGCCGAGGCGGTCTGCCGCCACTACCTGCCCGCGGGGCGCCGCTCCGGCCGCTACTGGATCGTGGGCGATGTCCATAACAATCCCGGGCGCAGCCTGTTCGTGCGCCTGACCGGCCCGGAACGGGGCAAGGGTGCCGCCGGTCATTGGCAGGATCCCGCAGCCGGAACCTATGGCGATCTGCTCGACCTCATCGGCGAGCGTATGGGACTGGCCCGGTTCCGCGACATCGCCGACGAGGCCCGCAGCTTTCTGGGCCAGCCGCATCCTGAACCTGTCGACCTGCCGGCAAGTCCGGCCTCCGGCCAGCGCAGCAGCAACCGGGTCGAGGCAGCGCGGCGCCTGTTTCGCATGTCGCGGCCGATCGCCGGCACCTTGGCCGAGACCTATCTGCGTCATCGCGGCATCACGGCCATCGGTGGTCTCTCCTCCCTGCGCTTCCATCCGCGCTGCTACCATCGACCGGAAGATGGTGGACCTGTCGAGCCGCGCCCGGCGCTGATCGCTTCCGTCACCGACCTGGCCGGCCGTCAGACCGGTGCGCATCGCACCTGGCTCGATCCTTCCGGCTTGGACAAGGCCGATGTCGTTCCGCCGCGCCGGGCCATGGGCGATCTGCTCGGCCATGCGGTCCGCTTCGGCGAATCCCGGGATGTTCTCGCCGCCGGCGAGGGGATCGAGACCGTGCTGTCCCTGCGCGAAGCCATCCCGGACCTGCCGGCGGCGGCGGCGCTTTCGGCCGGTCATCTCGCCGCCCTCCTGCTGCCGGAGCAGCTGCGCCGGCTCTATATCCTGCGCGACCGCGATCCCGCCGGCGACAGCGCGCTGGACCGTCTGGCCAGCCGCGCCGTCGAGCAGGGCATCGAGGCATGGGATCTCCTGCCCGAGCGCGGCGATTTCAACGACGATCTGCGCCGGTTGGGGCCGGAGCTGCTTCGGGAGCGGCTGCGGGGCCAGCTTCATCCCGGCGATGCCGGCCGTTTCGCATCCGGCTGAAGGCGAGGCGACCGGGACGGGGCGGGGAGGATCGGCTGCGCGGGTCCCGGTCCCGTAGACGGGTACCTTTGCGAGGAGAGCCGGCGCGCACGGCCTTCTTCAGAGGGCGAGCGGCCCACAGCCCGGCCGGAAAGGCAATGGCGCGGGACCGGCTTTTTTCCGCCGCGCGGGCCTGCCGCGGCCCGCGCTTTGCATCGCGAATAAAAAAGCCGGACCCGGCCATCAAGGCCCTCGCGCGGGCGCGAGGGCTGCCTGTCCTGCCGGCCCGTGGGCTTTCGCCGCCATGAAGGCCGCGCGCGGCGCGCGGCTGTCCGCGAAGGAGCCTGACGACGATGACCGAACACCAGACCGGCTTTGAGCCCTCCCAGACCCTGTCCCAGACCGCCCATGCCCTGGCTGAGCTGCAGCTTTACGGCTGGCATCCCGGCCAGGATGAGCCCGATCCGCGGCCGTTGCCCGCGGGCGATGCCGTCACCCAGGCCGTCGCCGATATCTTCGACGCCTTCGTCGCCACGCTCGGCGATACCCGGCTCGAGCCCGATCTCGAGGAACTGCTCTGGGGCACGGTGAACCTGTTCCACCGCGCCGTGGCCCGCATCGAGCGCGTGCTCGATACGAACGAGCAGGCGCAGCGCGAGAGCCAGCAGGAGCAGGATGGCAGCGAGGTGAAATCCGTCGAACTGGAGCGCCTGACCGCCGAAGGCCAGACGATGATCGAGCGCAGGAACGCCATGGAGCTCTTCCGCGACCTCGCCGCCGAGGCCTTCGAGCATCATGCCGGCTCGGCCTGGCGCCCGCGCAGCGGCTCGATGGTCAGCCATCGCAACATGACCTCGGCGATGATCGACAGCCGCGACTTCATGGCCGCGAAGCGCCGGAGCGAGGCCGAGGTGCTGCTGCCCGAGGGCCCGAAAGTGGCCTTCACCGGCGGCGCGGAGTTCAACGATCACCACCTGATCTGGGACCGGCTCGACCAGGTCCACGCCAAGCATCCCGACATGGTGCTTCTGCATGGCGGATCGCCGAAGGGCGCCGAACTGATCGCCGCGAAATGGGCCGACACCCGCAATGTGCGCCAGATCGCCTTCCGGCCCGATTGGACGAAGCATGCCAAGGCCGCGCCCTTCCGGCGCAACGACGCCATGCTGCAATGCCTGCCGATCGGGGTTCTTGCTTGCACGGGAACCGGCATCCAGGAAAACCTGGCCGACAAGGCCCGCAAGCTGGGCATCCCGGTCATGAGACTCGGAGCGGGCGCGTAAGCGCCCCTTCACTCACCGGGAAGCCCGGTCATCCGCCCTGCCCGGATTTCGGGCAGGGCGGCTTATGGCAAGGTGGGGGTTGTGGCGCGGGCGGTTTGCCCACAGTTCCGCCCACAGATTCTGGGGATAAGTCCGGCCTCGTGAAAGCCAGCGGCCCCTCCTGGCTTCTCCAGGCGGGGCCGCACGCGAGCATCCGCGCAGATCCGTGGATCAGGCGATCAGCAGATCTTCTTCGCTCTTGCCGGAATCGAGCGCTTCCGCGAACCAGACCGGTTTGCGGCCGCGGCCCGACCAGGTCAGTTCAGGGTTCTCGGGATGGCGGAACTTGGCGGCAACCGGTTTACCTGCCTTTGCGCCCGTGGCGCCGACCACTTCCTGCAATGTCACGCCAAGCTCCTTGGCCCTGGCTTCCAGTTCCGCCCGCGCCGCAGCGAGGCGGCGCGCCTCGAAACCGTCGATCGCCTTCGCGACCGATTTCTGCAGCGCCTTCAATTCGGCGAGCGGCATGTTGTCCAGATCGATCTCGACAGCTTTGGGGGCCTCGGCTTTTGCGGCTTTGACTGCTTTTTTCATATCTTTGATGGTCCTTTCATGCGGTGCGTTCAATTGCCATAGCGGTTCCCAATGACGCATGTCCTGAGGCACCTGTTCGCAGTCCGGGGCCAGGGAAATAGCTGTGCCCCCCGGATTGCCATGGGCGCAGTTAATCCCAAATTTGCCGCCTGTTCCACCTCGAAACAATGCCGTGACGCGGCGTGGCGGAGTGCGATGGAATTGGCGATTTGCGTGGCGCATTCATTCACCGGGTCGCGTGTTGCGATGCTGTGTCCCCGCGCCCTTATGAAATCGCGCAATGGATTTTTGGATGGGAAGTTAGTTTCGCGGCGGGGTGCTCAAGGTTTTCGGCAATCCAGCCTCAATGCTGTTAGCGCCTCCCGATTTCATCGGGACCGGGCTCTGGTCCTTCGGACTGGAGCCGACCTTTTGCCGTCTCCCCCCATTCGGGCGACGATCCCTGGCGCGGGCGGCGGGCGGCCATGCCGCTCTCCGATCAGGCCGTTGCGCCTCTCGCCCGGTTTCCTCGGGGAGGCCGCGCGATGCAGTCGCCTCCTCTGGGATCAGGCGCGAACCCGGCCGGCCGATCCCTTGCCCCATCATCTAACCGGCATGACATCGGCGGTGGGTGCGCACATCTCGCCTGCTTGCGGGCCGAGCTTGCCGGTCTCGTGCAAACCTTCGTCCCGGTCAGCACCCTCTACCGGCGAACGATGCCCGGCGAGGATCGGTCGCGGGCTCGTGGCGCGGGTCTTCCGGCGCCGGTCCCGCAGAATGTCTGGCCCGGACGTATCGGTTTCGCCGGTCTATTCCCGAGCGGTTCGGGCGGGCAGCTACCATGGCACCCGTGGGTCTCTCCCCCTGCGCTGGCACGGTCGCGCGCCGCCCATTAGGCCTCGGTCAATGGCTGATCTAGCCGAAGACCGGCGCAAGCGCCTCGAT
>NZ_VCBQ01000080.1:0-22508 GCF_006386455.1 Paracoccus sp. FO-3
CGCCAAGAAGTCCATCGACCAGCTCCTCCCCATGATCGAGTGAGCGGCCGCGAAAGGCGACCCCCCTGGTCCGCCCCCGCGATATATCGGGAAGAGCCGCGCAATGCGGCTCTTTTCATTTTTCGGGAATGGGTAAGCGGCATCGCCCATTTCCGATGCCGGCAAGGAGATGCGATGCGCCGCCTTGCCGCCTGCGCAGTTGCCGGGCTCGAACTGCCGAAGGCCAGAGCCCCTGCGCATCTGTCCCAAAGCGCCTAGCCCGGCGACCGGAAAGCCGGCGTCTGCGAAGGAGGAGGCATTCGCCCGCGCGGGCGAACAAGCGTTCAGAATGAAAGAGTGCCCGTGGCGATATCGGCCCTTAGTTCGGCATGGCTCGGTATCGTCGGGGGCCTTGTCACCCCTGCAGTTGTCTGGCCTGACCTGCCGAAGGCCGGGCGTATGGCCGGCCTATGCGCATCTGTCCAAAAGCGTCCAGTCCGGCGGCTGGAAAGCCGGCGTCTGCGAGGGCGGAAGCATTCGCCTCGCTCGCCCCGGCAAACCAATCGTTCAAGAAGGATGGAGGGCCGTCGCGATGCGGCCTCCGCTCGGCATGGTCCGGTATCGTGGGGGCCTTGCTGTCCCTGCGGCTGTCGGGCCTGACCGGCACATGGCCGGGGCCTGCACATCTGCTCGAAAGCGCCCAGTCTGGCAACCGGAAAGCCGGCGCCTGCGAGGGCGGAACCATTCGCCCCGCCCGCGCGGGCAACCATCGCTCAGAAAGAGGGAGTGCCCGTGGCGATACCGGCCCTCAGCTCTCGGCAGGAGCCCGGCATCGCCGGGGCCGTCATTCCGCGGCGTGGCCGGTGACGGGGCTGGGGGCGCCGGAGGATTTCATGCGAAAGCCGCGCTCGAGCTGGTCGAAGGGCGCCACGGGATATTCGCCCGAGAAACAGGCGTCGCAATATTGCGGGCAGGCATTGTTGCGGCCCTTGGCCTCGCCCACGGCGCGATAGAGCCCGTCCAGCGACACGAAGGCCAGCGAATCGACGCCGATCCATTCGCGCATCTCTTCCTCGGACATCTGCGCGGCCAGCAGCTTTTCGCGGTCGGGCGTGTCCACGCCGTAGAAGCAGGGCCAGGCGGTGGGCGGGCTGGCGATGCGGAAATGCACCTCGGCCGCGCCCGCGTCCAGGATCATGTCCTTGATCTTGCGCGAGGTGGTGCCGCGCACCACCGAATCGTCCACCAGCACCACCCGCTTGCCCTTGACCAGCGCGCGGTTGACGTTGAGCTTGAGCCGCACGCCCATGTTGCGGATCTGCTCGGTCGGCTCGATGAAGGTCCGGCCCATGTACTGGTTGCGGATGATGCCCATGCCGAAGGGAATGCCGCTTTCATGGGCATAGCCGATGGCGGCCGGGGTGCCGCTGTCGGGCACCGGGCAGACCAGGTCGGCCTCGACCGGGGCCTCGCGGGCCAGTTCCACGCCGATCTGGCGCCGGGTCTCATAGACGGAACGGCCGCCTATGATCGAATCGGGGCGCGAGAAATAGACATGCTCGAAGATGCAGAAGCGCCCCGTCGAAGGGCCGAAGGGGCGCGAGCTTTCGACCTCGCCCTTGGAGATCACCACCATCTCGCCCGGCTCGATCTCGCGCAGGAACTCGGCGCCGATGATGTCGAGCGCGCAGGTTTCCGAGGCCAGCACGAAGCCATCGTCGCCGATGCGGCCCAGCACCAGCGGCCGCACGCCCAGGGGGTCGCGCACGCCGATCAGCTTGGTGCGGGTCATGGCGATCACCGCGAAGGCGCCCTCGACCCGGCGCAGCGCGTCCTTCATCCGCTCGGGGATGTTGCGCTGGATGGACCGCGCCATCAGGTGGATGATGCATTCGGTATCCGAGGAGGACTGGAAGATCGAGCCGCGCTCGATCAGCTCGCGGCGCAGGGCCATGGCATTGGTGATGTTGCCGTTATGCGCCACGGCGCAGCCGCCCATGGCGAATTCGCCGAAGAAGGGCTGCACGTCGCGGATCGCCGTCGCCGCCTTGGTGCCGGCGGTGGAATAGCGCACATGGCCGATGGCGAGCGAGCCGGGCAGCGTTTCCATCAGGCTTTGCTTGGTGAAGTTGTCGCGCACATAGCCGAAGCGATGGGCGCTGTTGAAGCCCTGCTCGGCATCGTGGCTGACGATGCCGCCGGCCTCCTGCCCGCGGTGCTGCAAGGCGTGCAGCCCCAGGGCGACGAAATTGGCGGCATCCGTCACTCCGATCACGCCGAACACGCCGCATTCTTCGTGCAGGCGGTCGGAATCGAAGGGATGGGCAAGGAATGGCTGCATCATCACCGACTCTTGGGGCTATTCCGGGGGCTGGGTAAGGGGACGCTTGACGCCAATCTAGGGTGTCATGCGGGCGAAGTCACGCCCCACGGCCGTCGCGGGGCGCATTTTATGTCACAAATTGGCCATATCGGCTCAATTCGCCGGTGCGGCGGGGGTGGGGGCCGGCGTCTGCGCATCGACCGGCTGGCCCGTGGGGGCGCAGCTGCGCACCAGCTGTTCATAGCGGCTGACCACCCAGCCCGGCGCGTCCTGCGGGATCTGCTGGTCCATCTGGCCGCGCATGCGCTCGAACACCTGGGCCGAGCGGGAGTTGTCCACCACCGCCACGGGCTGGCTGGCCATCACCCGGTCATAGACGATGAAGGCGATGGCGACGAGCAGGATGCCGCGCGCCACGCCGAAGAGGAACCCCATGCCCTGGTCGACGCCGCCAAGCGCCGAGCGCTGCACGACCGAGGAGAACAGCGGCGTGATGATGGAAAACAGCACCAGCGCCAGCGCGAAGACCGCGGCGAAGCCGGCGATGGTGGCAAGCTCGCAGCTGTCGGCCAGGAACTTGTTGAGCCCCGGCACCTGCGCCACCATCGGCCGCACCGTCGGCGCGAAGATGAAGGCCAGCACGGCCGCGCCGATCCAGCCGAGGATCGCCAGCGATTCGCGCACGAATCCCCGCGCATAGGCCAGGATCGCCGAGAGGATGATCACGGCTGCGACGATGCCGTCGATGATGGTGAATCCGTCCATTTTCACGCCCTTTCGCGGGATTGCCCGCGTCTTTGGGACGAGTTCATCCGGCGCCGAATGTCTCGCCCACGAAACTTGTCAGATCCGCGATGCGGTCGATCCGCATCCCGGCCACGCCCTCGACCTTGGTCGCCGAAGGCAGGATCGCCCGTGAAAAACCAAGTTTCTGCGCCTCTTTCAACCTGTTTTCCGCCTGGGCGACGGGGCGCAGGGCGCCCGACAGGCTGATTTCGCCGAAAAGCACCGCCTCGGGCGGCAGCGCCACGTCCTCGCGCGCGCTGAGGAGCGCGGCGGCGATGGCCAGGTCGGCGGCGGGTTCGCTGACCCGCATCCCCCCGGCAACATTGAGGAAAACGTCGAGGCCGGCGAAGGGGACGGCGCAGCGCGCCTCGAGCACGGCGAGGATGGTCGAGACCCGGCCGGAGTCGAGGCCGACCACGGTTCGGCGGGGACTTGCCAATGTCGAGGGAGCGACCAGCGCCTGCACCTCGGTCAGCACCGGGCGGGTGCCCTCGATCCCGGCAAAGACCGCAGAGCCGGCGCTGGCCTCGCCGCGTTCGGACAAAAACAGCGCCGAGGGGTTGGCGACCTCGGCCAGCCCGCCGCCGGTCATCTCGAAGACGCCGATCTCGTCCGCCGGGCCGAAGCGGTTCTTGTGGGCGCGCAGGATGCGGAACTGGTGTCCGCGCTCGCCCTCGAAATAAAGCACGGTGTCGACCATGTGCTCGACCACGCGCGGGCCGGCGATCTGGCCCTCCTTGGTGACATGGCCGACGAGGATGACCGAGGTGCCGCGCCGCTTGGCGAAGGTGACAAGCTCATGGGCGCTGGCGCGGACCTGCGCCACCGAGCCGGGCGCGGCCTCGATCCGGTCGGACCAGAGCGTCTGGATCGAGTCGATCACCGCGACATCGGGCCGCTCGGCGTCGAGCGTGGTCAGGATGTCGCGCAGCGCGGTCTCGGCGCCCAGGCGGACGGGCGCGTCGCCGAGGCCCAGGCGCTGCGCGCGCAGCCGGACCTGGGCGCTGGCTTCCTCGCCCGAGACATAGATCGCCTGCTGGCCGGCGCGGGCGAAGGCGGCGGCGGCCTGCAGCAGCAGGGTGGACTTGCCGATGCCCGGATCGCCGCCGACGAGGATGGCCGAGCCGGGGACCAGCCCGCCGCCCAGCACCCGGTCGAGCTCGGCGATGCCGGAGGTGGCGCGCCGGGGCGGCGCGTCCTGCGTGGCAAGGCCCGAGAGCGGGATCGGCTTGCCCTTGAGCGTGCCCAGGCCGCGGCCGGGGCCTTGGGAAAGCGGCGCTTCCTCGATGATGGTGTTCCAGGCGCCGCAGGCGTCGCAGCGGCCGGCCCATTTGCGATGGCTGGCGCCGCAGGCGGTGCAGGTGAAGGCGGTGATCGGTTTGGCCATGGCCGTTATCTGGCAGATTGCGCCGGCGCGCGCCAGCCGGGAAGGGCGCGCCCGGCGGTGCGGTCCCTTGGGTATTTGGGGAACGAAGAAGTCCGGNGGCGGTGCTGGCTGGGCCGGCCGGATGAGTATTTGGGAAACGGTGGAAGGGGCTCAGGTCACGCCCAGGCCGGCGCGCATCATGATGCGGCGCACCGGGGCGACGGCATAGAGCCCGCCCAGGGCGGCGGCGCGCAGGTCGCGCAGCGGGCGGGCCGAGATCATGCTGGCGCGGTTCAGCGCGTCGATGCCGATCAGCCGGGCCAGCGCCTCGGGGCGGCGGCGGCGTTCGTAGGCGGCAAGCGATGCGGCGCTGCCGGGATCGCCGGCCGAGAGGTCGATGAGCGAGGCGAGATCGGCGAGGCTCATGTTCAGCCCCTGCGCGCCGATGGGCGGGACGACATGCGCGGCCTCGGCGATCAGTGCCGTGCGGGGGCCGGTGAAGCGGTCGGCGATCTGGCTGATGATCGGCCATTCCGTCAGCCGCGTCGCCTGGGTCAGCTGGCCCAGAACGCCGGCCGAGCGGCGGTTCAGTTCCGCCTCGAATGCCTCGCGCGGCAGGGCGCGCAGCCGGGCGGTTTCCGGGCCGCGCTCCATCCAGACCACGGCCGAGGAGGGCTTGCCGTCGCGGTCGGGCAGGGGGACCAGGGTGAAGGGGCCGCCCGAGCGGTGGATCTCGGTCGAGACGTTGTCGTGCGGGCGTTCGTGGGTCACGGCGAAGGCCAGCGCCTTTTGCCCATAGCGCAGCGTGCGGGTGCCGATGCCGAGCGCCTCGCGGGTGGGCGAGTTGCGCCCGTCGGCGCCGATCACCAGCCGGGCCCGGATGCGGCTGCCGTCGGTCAAGGTGGCCAGCGCCTCGCTGTCGCGGACCAGCAGGCCCGCGGTGCCGGTGCCGGGCAGGAAGCGGACGTTTTGCAGGCTGGCGAGCCGGGCCGAGATTTCCCGTTTCAGGAGCCAGTTCGGCAGGTTCCAGCCGAAGGGCTGGTCCGAGATCTCGGATGCGTCGAAATCGCGCGTCAGCCGCGCCTGCGACAGTTTCCCGCCGGCGTCGATGATGCGCATGACCTGGAGCGCGGTGGCATGCGGCGCGAGCCGGTCCCAGAGCCCGGCTGCCTGCAGCACCGCGATCGAGGGGTGCAGGAAGGCGGTGCTGCGCAGGTCCGAGCCCTGGGCGCCTTCCTCGGTCACGGGCGGGGCGGGGTCCACGCAGGTCACGGAATGCCCGGCGCTGCCGAAGGCGGCCGCGGCGATCAGCCCGGCGATGCCGCCGCCGGAAACGAGGATCTCGGTATCGTCGATCTGCATGGTCTGGCGCCGGGTCTGGTGAGGGGGTCGGTGCGGGTCGGCCTAGAACCCGGCCGCATAGGCGCCGAGCATGAGGAACATCAGCAGCGTCGCCGCAAGGCCGAGTATGCCGAGCGCCGGCAGGCCCCAGATCAGGACGCCGACAACCGCCAGCACGACGACCAGCAGCGCGAAGATGTAAAGGGCGGTGGCGGTGCGCGCCTCGGCCTGGGCCTCGGCGGGAGTAAGCGGTTCGGACATGCGCGTTCCCTGTTCTTTTTTCGGTTTCCTGTCGGCGAATTTCAGATCTTACCCAAGCTTAGGCTTGCGGCAAGCCCGTGCAGGAAGGCACCCAGATCCCCGGTGCGGTAATGCACATGCGGGCCGTGGTCGTGATCCTGGGCCAGCTCGTCCGGGCCGTGGCGGCCCGCACCGACCAGAATCGTCCGCATTCCAAGCGAATGCGGGATGGCGAGGTTCCTGGGGTCGTCCTCGAACATGGCGGCCTGGGCGGGGTCGAACCCCTCGGCGGCCTGGACTGCGGCATAAGCGCGCGGGTCGGGCTTGGGGTGGAAATCCGCCTCCTCGACGCCGTGGATGGCGTCGAAGACCATCAGCCCGCGATGTTCCAGCACCCGCGCCGCATAGGCGCTGTCGCCGTTGGTATGCACGATCTTGCGGCCGGGCAGGGCCGAGATCAGCCCGGCCAGCGCCGGGTCGGGCGTCAGCACGGTGAAGTCGATGTCATGGACCTCGCGCAGATAGGGCAGGGGATCGACGCCATGCTCGGCCATCAGCCCCGCCAGCGTGGTGCCGTGCTGGCGCCAGTAATGGTTGCGCAGCCGGTTGGCCTCGGCCTCGGTCACGCGCAGCTCGCGCATGACAAAGGCGGTCATGCGCCGCTCGATCTGGGCGAAAAGCCTGACCTCGGGCGCATAAAGGGTGTTGTCCAGATCGAAGATCCAGGTGGTGACATGCCGAAAATCCATGATCCCTGCCTAAACCTGCGGCATGGCGCTTGCAATCGCCGTTGCAAGCGCGGATCGTGCGTCCCATGAAAGACGCCTATTCCCTGATCCTCTCGGCCATCGACAATGGCATTTACCGCCCCGGCGACCGGCTGGTCGAATCCGAGCTGGCCGAACGCTTCGGCGTCTCGCGCACCCCGGTCCGCGAGGCTTTGCAGCGGCTGGAGACCCAGTCCATGCTCAAGCGCGACGGGCGCAGCCTGATCGTTGCCACGCTGGACCACAACCAGCTGGCCGAGCTTTACACCGTGCGCGCGGAACTCGAGGCGCTGGCGGCGCGGCTGGCCGCGCGCCACGCCACGCCCGAGGAGGTGCGCGTCCTGGCCGGCATGGTCGAGGACGACCGCGCCATCCTGGGCGACCCGCAGGCGCTGGCGCGGGCCAATCGTCGCTTTCACCACCAGATCCACCTGGCCTCGCACAACCGCTATCTGGTCCAGCAGTTGGACCTGGTGCATCGCAGCATGGCCTTGATGGCGCGCACCAGCCTGGCGGCGCAGGGCCGCGACGTGGTCACGCTGGACGAGCACCAGGCCATCGTCGAGGCCATCGCCGCCCATGACGGGCCGGCTGCCGAACAGGCGCTGCGCCACCATATCTCGATGGCCTTCGAGACCCGGCTGAAGGAAGAGGCGCGGCTGGCCGACGAGGACGAGGGCTGATGCGCGAGATCCGCGCCGCCGCCGACCTGGAGGAAGGCGCGGCGCATCTGATGCGGGTCTGCCCGGTCTGGGCGCGCGAATTGCCGGCGCTGCTGCCCCTGCCGCTGCGGCGCTGGCCCGAGGGCTTTCCGGCGATTCGCGATGCGGTCGTCTCGCAGCAGATCTCGGTCCAGGCGGCGAATGCCATCGGCGCGCGCATGGCCGCGGCCGGCCTGGCCGACGAGGCGGGGATCGCCGCCGCCGATGACGAGGCGCTGCGCGCCGCCGGCCTGTCGCGGCCGAAGATCCGCTATCTGCGCGGCATCGCCACGGCGCAGCTTGATTGGGCGGGGCTGCGCGCCTTGCCCGACGACGAGGTGATCGCCCGGCTGACCGCGCTGCCCGGCATCGGGCGCTGGACGGCCGACATCTATCTGAAATTCGCGCTTGGCCGCGCCGATGCCTTCGCCTCGGGCGACCTGGCGCTGGCCGAGGCGGCGCGGCTGCTCTACGGCCTGGCCGAGCGGCCCCGCCCGGCGGCGCTGGCCGAACTGGCCGAGCCCTGGCGGCCCTGGCGGGCGGTTGCGGGCCGGGCGCTCTGGGCCTATGACCGGGTCGCGAAAGGGCGCGAGGGCGTCCGCTGAAGGGGGACGAGATGCCGCGCGAGTTGAAATCCGAACGCAAGGGCCCGCGCAAGGCCGATTCGGTGGTGGTCTTCCTGCACGGCTATGGCGCCGACGGGGCCGACCTGCTGGGCCTGGCCGATCCGCTGGCGCCGCATCTGCCCGGCACTGCCTTCCATGCCCCGAACGCGCCCGAGCCCTGCCTCAACAATCCGATGGGCTATCAGTGGTTCCCGATCCCCTGGATGGACGGCTCGTCCGAGGCGCAGGCCCAGGCCTCGGCCGCGCAATCCTTCGAGGACATCAACGCCTTCCTGGACAAGATCCTGGCGGATGAGGGGCTGGCGGCGGACCGGCTGGCGCTGGTCGGCTTTTCCCAGGGCACGATGATGGCCCTGGCCGTGGCGCCGCAGCGCGACGAAGAGATCGCCGGGGTGGTCGGCTTCTCGGGCCGGTTGCTGGACCCCGAGGGGGCGGGGCAGGCGCGGGTCAAGCCGCCGGTCCTGCTGATCCATGGCGACCAGGATCCGGTCGTGCCCTTCGAAAGCATGGGCATCGCCGGCGAGGCGCTGCAAAAGGCCGGCTTCACCGTCTACGGCCATGTGATGAAGGGCACCGGCCACGGCATCTCGCCCGACGGGCTGTCGGTGGCGCTGGCCTTCCTGAAAGAGCGGTTTGCCGCGAGGTCGTGACGCTTTGAGCGATTTCGCACTTGCGAAAGGAACAGCAGTTCCTACCTTCCTGATAAGAGGATGAGACGAGGAGAACGCACATGACCCTGATCTGGATGACCGCAATCGCCCTGATTCCGGCCGGCATGGTTTCCCTGCGTCTTCTGGCGCCGCAGCCCGTGGCGGTGCGCGCCCGCCGCTGATCCCTGCGGCCGAGCCGCCGGGTCACGCCCAGATGGCGGGATCGGCGATCTCGATGGAGTTTCCGGCCGGGTCGCGGAAATACAGCGACCGGCCGCCTTGGGGCCAGAAGAAATCGGCCTCGATCTCTACCCCCGACGCTTCCAGATGCGCGCGCCAGGCGTCGAACATGCCCGGCTCGGCGCCCATGCAGAAATGCCCCGGCCCCTCGCTGCCATGCGGCGGCACGGGCAGGCGGGCATCGGGCTTGGGCGGCACGCGCGTCGCACTGGCGCGGAACACCAGCAGCACCTGCGTCCCGCAGCGAAAGAACACGTGCCGGCCGGGCACGCGGGCGATCTCGGGCAGGCCGATGATCTCGGTCCAGAAACGGGCGGCCTCGCCCAGATCCTCGGCGTAAAGCGCGGATTCCAGCGTGCCGGTCAGCCGGGGCGGCGTTGTCGGGGGCTTGGTCATGGCCCGATCTTGCCAGCAATCCGCCGGGCAGGCCAGCCCGGCTTGACCTTGGCCGCGCCGCGCGCGACAGCTTGCCCGAAAGGACCGGAGGCGCGGCATGGCATGGATCTATCTGGGCGTGGCGGGATTGCTCGAGGTGATCTGGGCCTTTGCCATGAAACAGTCCGAGGGCTTCACCCGGCCCTGGCCCACCGCGATCACCCTGGTCGCCATGGTGGCCAGCGTCTGGTTCCTGTCGCTGTCGATGAAGGTGCTGCCGCTGGGGACCGCCTATGTCATCTGGACCGGCATCGGCGCGGTCGGCACCTTCGTCCTGGGCGTGTTGCTGCTGGGCGAATCGGCCGACGCGCTGCGCCTTGTCGCCGCCGTGCTGATCGTGGCGGGGCTGGTGCTGATGAAGATCGCCTCGTCGCAATAAGGCGCGGCAAGCCCCAGTCAGTCCTTGTCACGCGCCTGTCACGCCCCCCGGCTATTTGTGCGCCAGGCATATATTCAGGGACTTGTCAGCCCGGAGCCGCGATATATAGTCGGTGCCATGTTCTGACCCGTCCCGGACAAGGCGAAGCGAGGGCCGATGCTGGACGACCATGGCGAATTTCGAACCCAATTCGTGCGCGAGCCATCCTTCTCGCGCCACCATCCCGCACTGGTTCTAAACGCCGACTTCAGACCGCTCAGCTACTATCCGCTGTCGCTCTGGCCCTGGCAGGAGGCGGTGAAGGCGGTGTTCCTGGACCGGGTCCAGATCATCGCCGAATATGACGAGGTGGTGCGAAGCCAGCATCACGCGATACGCATCCCCTCGGTCGTCGTGCTGAAAGATTACGTCAAACCCCAGAAGCGCGTGGCCTTCACGCGCTTCAATCTTTTTCTGCGGGACGAGTTCTGCTGCCAGTACTGCGGCGCCAAGGGCGAGCTGACCTTCGACCACGTGGTGCCGCGTTCGCGCGGCGGCGTGACCAGCTGGGAGAATGTCGTCGCCGCCTGTTCGCCCTGCAACCTGAGGAAGGCCAACAAATCGCTGAAGAATTCGGGGCTGCGGCTGCGCCGCCCGCCGCGCCGGCCCACCCCCGACGAGATGCATGCCATAGGCCGGCGCTTCCCGCCGAATCACCTGCATGAAAGCTGGATGGATTTCCTCTACTGGGATACGGAACTGCTGTCGGACTAGGCACGGCCGCGCCGGACGCAGCGGATTTATTGCAGCGCCGCGCAATGCCGGTTAAAGAAACCGTCAGGTTTGCGTGATGACATCAAGCCTGATGACGCGCCGATTCGGATTCGTCCGGCGCTGCGACCATCGTCCGCGCGCATGGCTGCCCGCAAGTTGCGGCCATGCAGGGCGATCAACGAAAAGACAAGAAAGGATCTCGTATGTGGACACGTATTCAGACCGTGGTGGACGGCAAACCCGTTTCGGGCGACTGGACCATTTGCCGCAATGAGGAGCCGGTCGGGCGCATCTGTCACGATCCGAAACAGCCGGGCGTCGCCGCCTGGGCCTGGACGGTCCTGAACGATCCGAATGCGAATGGGCGGGCTTGGACGGAAGAGGCGGCGCTTTCGGCCGTCAAGGAAAGCGCCGAGAAGCCGGGCAATGCCGCGGCGTGACGCCGCAGAAAAAACGGAAAACGGCGCCAGCAGCGCCCTTTCTCCAACCCGCCCGCCTGTTGTGGCGGGGTGACTAGCTTCGGTGATCGCGCGTCGTCAGATGCGCGATCGCCGCCGCCAGCAGCGCCAGGAACCCCAGCGCGAACAGCGGAATGCCGATGGCGCTTGCAGCCCAGATCGTCAGCCCGGCGGCCAGGATCACGGCAAGGATCAGGATCAGGAAATGCGGCAGCGGCATGGCATCCTCCGTTGCCTTCAATATGGCCCCGCCGGGGCGCGCCGAAAAGCCCCGATCCGGCTTTGCGCGTTCCGCTGCCGATTCCAGCTGCGCTTTCGCGGCGCGATCTGGAAAATGTTCACGTAATGTTCTAGTCTGGCGGCATGAGCCTGCCACCCCGCAATCCCGACGAGATCCTGCGCGCCCGCGGCGCCGACTCGCGCCCCGCCGCGCGCTTCGAGCCCTACCGGACCGAGCGCGAGCATGACGGCTGGGACATCCCCGAAGAGCAGGACCTGCTGCGCACCGAGGTCACGCAGGAGCGGGCGCGCTCGATCATCGCCCGCAACACGTCGCCCGACATTTCCTTCGACCGCTCGATCAACCCCTATCGCGGCTGCGAGCATGGCTGCATCTATTGCTTCGCCCGGCCGAGCCATGCCTATCTGGGCCTGTCGCCGGGGCTGGATTTCGAGACGCGGATCGTCGCCAAGCCCAATGCCCCCGAATTGCTGGAGGCCGAGATCGGCCGGCGCGGCTATGCCGTCGCGCCCATCGCCTTCGGCACCAATACCGATCCCTACCAGCCCATCGAGGCCAAGCTGGGCATCATGCGCGGCTGCCTGCAGGTTCTGCACGATTGGAACCACCCGCTGAGCCTGGTGACGCGGGGCGCGACCGTCATGCGCGACGTGGACCTGCTGGGGGCGATGGCGGCCAGGGGGCAGGTGCTGGCCGGGGTCTCGATCACCACGCTGGACGCGGAACTGGCGCGGCAGATGGAGCCGCGCGCGCCGGCGCCGGCGACCCGGCTGCGCATGATCCGAGCGCTGGCCGGGGCAGGGGTTCCGGTCCGCGTCATGGTGGCGCCGGTGATCCCGGTGCTGACCGAGCATGAGGTCGAGCGCATCATGCAGGCCGCCCGCGATGCCGGGGCGACCGCGGCCAGCATGATCCCGATCCGCCTGCCGCTGGAGGTGGCGCCCCTGTTCCGCGACTGGCTGGAGCGCCATCATCCCGGCAAGGCCGCGCATGTCATGGCGCGGGTGCAGGCGATGCGCGGCGGGCGCGACAACGACCCGCGTTTCGGCAGCCGCATGCGCGGCGAGGGGCCCGAGGCCGGCCTGCTGCTGCAGCGTTTCCGCCTGGCCCGCAAGCGGCTGGGATTGCAGCGCGAATCCGAAGTGCTGGATTGCAGCCGCTTCGGCCCGCCGCCCAGGGCGGGGGACCAGCTGTCGCTGTTCTGACTATTCGCCCGGCCCCATGGCCTGGGCGATGCGGGCCGAGATGCGTTCGGGCGAGGGGCGCGGGCCGCGCGGCGCGGCGACCAGCGCATCGCGCATGGCGGCCAGATGCGCGGGCGTGGTGCCGCAGCAGCCGCCGATGATGCGCACGCCCATGTCGCGCGCCAGCACGGCGAATTCGGCCATGACCTCGGGCGTCGCGTCATAGATCAGCCCGCCGTCCTGATAGCGCGGCACCCCGGCATTGGGTTTGGCGATCAGGGGGCGCTCGTTGCCCGAGGCGGCGAACCCGGCCACGGCCAGCAGCAGCTCGGCCGGGCCGGTGCCGCAATTCGCGCCATAGGCCAGGGGCGGATGCGGCAGCCGGTCGATCAGCGAGGCAAGCTGCGGCGGCGTCACCCCCATCATGCTGCGCCCGCCCGGCTCAAAGCTCATCATGCCGCACCAGGGCATGCCGACGCTTTGCGCGGCCTTGGCGGCGGCGCGCATTTCCTCGGCGGCGCTGATCGTCTCGATCCACAGCACGTCGGCGCCGCCCTCTTTCAGCGCCTGCGCCTGCTGGGTGAACATGGCGGTGGCATCGGCCTCGGTCAGCCGGCCCATGGGGGCCATGATCTCGCCGATGGGGCCGACCGAGCCGGCGACGACGACGGCGCGGCCGACCTCGGCCGCGGCCTCGCGCGCCAGGCGGGCGGCGGCGCGGTTCAGCGCGGCCACGCGGTCCTGCGCCTTGGCCAGCCGCAGCCGGCTGGCATTGGCGCCGAAGCTGTTGGTCAGGATGATGTCCGCGCCCGAGGCGATCATCTGCCGGTGCAGCGCGCGCACCTTGTCGGGATGGGTCTCGCACCACAGGTCCGGCGCCTGGCCCGATGCCAGCCCCATGTTGTAAAGATTGGTCCCGGTCGCCCCATCGGCCAGCAACCATGGGCGTTCGCCGAGCATCCTCGACAATTGATCAGGCATGGTTTTTCCCGTTTTGCGGCAGGATGGGGAATCATAGCCCATCCTGCGGGGAAGTCATTGAAACATTCGGTGGGACTGCCCGGCGCTCAGCGCGAGCGGATCATGCCCATGATGTCCTTGGTGCGCTCGACGATCGGGTGGGCGATGGCCTCGGCCTGGCCGGCGCCGCGGCCCAGGATGCGGTCGATCTCGGCCGGGTCGGCCATGAAATCGGTCATGCGCCGGGTGATCGGCGCCAGCGCCTCGACCGCGACCTCGGCCAAGGCCGGCTTGAAGGCGCCGAAGCCCTGGCCCTCGAACCGCGCCAGCACCTGGTCGCCGCTCTCGCCGGTCAGCGCGGCGTAGATGTTGACCAGGTTCTTCGCCTCGGGCCGGTCCTTCAGCCCCTCCATCGACCCCGGCAGCGGGTCGGCATCGGTGCGCGCCTTGCGGATCTTCTGCGCGATGGCGTCGGCATCGTCGGTCAGGTTGATGCGGCTGGCGTCCGAAGGATCGGATTTCGACATCTTCTTGCTGCCGTCGCGCAGGGACATGACGCGGGTCGCCGTGCCCTCGATCAGCGGCTCGGTGATCGGGAAGAAATCGACGCCGTAGTCGTGGTTGAACTTGGCGGCGATGTCGCGGGTCAGTTCAAGGTGCTGCTTCTGGTCCTCGCCCACCGGGACGGCGGTGGCGTGATAGGCCAGGATGTCGGCGGCCATCAGCGACGGATAGGCCAGCAGGCCCAGGCTGGAATTTTCGCTGTTCTTGCCGGCCTTGTCCTTGAACTGGGTCATGCGATACATCCAGCCCACCCGCGCCACGGTATTGAAAAGCCAGGCAAGTTCGGCGTGCTGGCTGACCTGGCTCTGGTTGAACAGGATCGAGACCTCGGGGTCCACGCCCGAGGCCATGAAGGCGGCCGCGACCTCGCGGGTGTTGTGGCGCAGCTTTTCGGGATCCTGCCAGACGGTGATCGCATGCAGGTCCACGACGCAATAGATCGTTTCGGCCCCCTTGCCCTGATAGTCCGCAAAGCGTTTCAGCGCGCCCAGGTAATTGCCCAGCGTCAGCCCGCCCGAGGGCTGGATGCCGGAAAAGATGCGCTTGGCGAAGCTCGTGGTCATGGCACTACCTGCTTGGAAAATCCCGGTGGCTGGCTTACCCCTTGCCCCGTCCGGGCGCAACAGCCCACTGGAAAGGAGCCATGATGCGACCCGGTTACGACGAATCGCCCCTGAACCCCGTGCCCGCCGTGGTATGGATGATCGCCCTGCCGATGATCGCCTGCGAGGCGGTGTTCGGCCTGGCCCAGATGGGCTTTCTTGGCGGCGGCGGGCCGGGCGCCGGCCTTGCCATGCGCCAGATCGCGGTCGAGCGCACCGCCTATATCCCCGAGCTGGTGCTGCGGCTGTGGCAGATGCGCATGGTGGTGCTGGACCAGAGCTGGCGCATCCTGACCTATTCCTTCGTGCATCTGTCGCTGACGCATGCACTGTTCGTCATCGTCTTTACCCTGGCCCTGGGGAACCTGATCGCGCATCAGTTCCGCGCCTGGGCGGTGGCCGCGCTGTTCTTCGGCTCGGCCATCGGCGGCGCGCTGGTCTATACGCTGGCCGCGGGGCTTTTGCCGCAATTCCGCTTCCAGGCGCTGATCGGCGGCTATCCGGCGGTCTATGGTTTCGTCGGCGCCTTTACCTTCCTGCTCTGGACCCGGCTGGGGCAGGAGAACGCGAACCGGCTGCGGGCCTTCGTGCTGATCGGCATGCTGCTGGCCTTCCAGCTGGTCTTCGCCATCCTGTTCCAGGACGGCAGCCTGACCTGGATCGCCGAGATCGCCGGTTTCTGCTGCGGCTTCCTTTTGTCCTTCGTGCTGGTGCCGGGCGGGATCGCGCGGGTGATGCGCCAGATCCGTCAGCGCTGACGGCGCAGGCCCGCGCGCAGGTCCGAGGGGCGGAAGGCGCCAAGGACCAGCGCCGCCGCGCCATAGGCGGCCAGCCCGCCGAAGACCAGCGCGGACAGCGCCAGATAGCGGGTGCCGGGCTGCTCCAGCGCATCGCCCAAGGCCAGCATCAGCCCCCAGATCACCGCGCCCATGACGGCGGAGGCGGCGCAGATGCGGGGCAGGCGGTGGCGGAAGCGGTCGTCAAGCGCGGCCGCCTCGCCAAAGGCGCGGGTGCCGCGCCACAGCTGCGCCGCCATGGTCCAGCCGGCGATGGTGGTGCCCCAGGCGGCGGCGGAAAAGCCGATGAAGGGCGCAAGCCCCAGCGCCACCACCGCATTGATCACCATGGACCAGACCGCGAAGCGGAACGGGGTGCGGGTGTCCTCGCGCGCGAAATACAAGGGTTGCAGCACCTTTTGCAGGACAAAGGCCGGCAGCCCTAGGCCATAGATCGCCAGCGCCATCGCGGTCGGGCCGACATCGGCGGTCAGAAAGGCGCCGCGCCGGAACAGCACCGAGATCAGCGGATAGGCCGCGATCACCAGCGCCACGGCCGCCGGAACGGTCAGGAACAGCGCAAATTCCGCGGCGCGGTTATAGGCGTGGCGGCCGCCGCCGGTGTCGCCGTTCTTCAGCCGGCGCGAGATGTCGGGCAGCAGCACGATGCCGATGGCGATGCCGACGACGCCCAGCGGCAGCTGATACAGCCGGTCGGCATTGGTCAGCCAGGCGATGCCGCGGTCGAAGAACGAGCCGACCTGGCGGCCGACCAGCAGGTTGACCTGCACCACGCCGCCCGCCAGCACCGCGGGCGCCGCCACGGCCAGCAGCCGGCGCATGTCCGGCGACAGCCGCGGCCGGCGCAGGCGCAGCGCAAAGCCCATGCGCTTGGCCGCCCACCAGACGGTGAAAAGCTGCGCTAGCCCCGAAACCGGCGTGGACCAAGCCATGGCCAATCCCATGTCCCAGCCATGGCGATCCGCCAGCAGCATGGCCGCGATCAGGATGAAGTTCATCAGCACCGGCGCGGCCGCCGCCGCCATGAAACGCCCGCCCGCGTTCAGCAGCCCCGAAAGCAGTGCCGTCAGCGAGATGAACAGGATATAGGGAAAGCAGATCCGGCCATAGATCACCGCCAGGTCGAAGCGCTCGTCGCCCTGAAAGCCCGCCGCCTGCATCAGCACCAGCCAGGGCATGGCGATATGCGCGATCAGCGAGACCGCCAGGACCACCGTGGCCAGCCCGGCGAAGGCTTCCTCGGCAAAGCCGCGCGGGTTCTCGCCGCTTTCCAGCCGCTTGGCGAACATCGGCACGAAGGCGGTGTTGAAGGCGCCCTCGGCAAAGAAGCGGCGGAACATGTTGGGCAGGGTGAAGGCGACGATATAGGCCTGCGCCACCGGGCCGGTGCCCAGGTAGGCCGCGATCATCACGTCGCGCACGAAGCCCACGACGCGGCTGGCCAGAGTCCATGCCCCCACCGAGAGAAAGCCCCGGATTAGTCTGATCGGTTGCATCCCCTGTCCCTCAGAACGATCCGCCCAGCGGGCGCTCGGCGCGTTCGGCGCGCTCGGCCCCGTCCTTGATCGCCTGGCGCAGCTTCTTTTCCAGCGCCTCGCGGCGGCCCGGCTGGTGCAGCTTCAGCCCGAACATGTCCTTGACATAGAAGGTGTCGACCACCTGCGCGCCGAAGGTGGCGATCACGGCGCTGGCGATCTGGATGTGGTTGTCGGCCAGGGTCCGGGTCAGGTCGTAGAGCAGGCCGGGCCGGTCGCGGGTATCGACCTCGATCACCGTATAGACGTCGGAGGCTTCGTTGTCGAAGGTGACATGGGTCGGGAAGCGGAAGGCGGCCTCGCGCTTCTTGGGCTTGTCGCGGCCGGCCAGGGCCTCGCGCGCGACGATCTCGCCGCCCAGGGTGCGCTGGATCATGGTGCGCAGCCGCGGCAGCCGGTCGGCGGCATAGGGATGGCCGTCCGCATCCTGCAACCAGAACACCGCGGTCGCGAAACCGTCCTTGGTGGTATAGGTGCGCGCATCGACGATATTGGCGCCCACCAGCGCCAGCGCCCCCGCCATGCGCGAGAAGATGCCGGGATGGTCGGCCAGCACGAAGGCCGCCCGCGTTGCGTCGCGGTCGGTGTCGGGATGCAGGTCGGTGCGGATCTCGTCCTCGCCCAGATCCTTGAGCATCTCGGCAAAGACATATTGCGTCTCGGTCGGCAGGCCCGGCCAATAGTTGTCGTAATGCCGGCCCAGTTCGGCCTTGATCGCCCTGGGCTCCCAGCCCTTGGCGGTCAGCAGGTGGCGCAGCGACCGCTTGGCCTCGCCGATGCGCTTGTCGCGGTTCAGCTCCTCGAGGCCGTTTTCCAGCGCCAGCTTGGTTTCCTGGTGCAGCTTGCGCAGCAGCATCGCCTTCCAGTTGTTCCAGGTGCCGGGGCCGACGCCGCGGATGTCGCAGACGGTCAGCACCAGCAGCATGTCCAGCCGCTTGGTGGTCTTGACCGCCTTGGCGAAGTCGCGCAGCGTGCGCGGATCGGCGATGTCGCGCTTCTGCGCCACGTCCGACATCAGCAGGTGGTTGCGGATCAGCCATTCGATGGTCTCGATCTCGTCCGCCGGCAGGCCGAAGCGGGTGCAGATGCGCCGCGCCAGCCGCGCGCCCAGGATCGAGTGATCCTCGGCCCGGCCCTTGCCGATGTCATGGAGCAGCACGGCCAGGTAGATCACCCGCCGGTTCACCTTGCCCTTCATGATCTTGCTGACCACGGGCAGATCCTCGGCATCCTCGCCGCGCTCGATGGCGGCCAGGGCGGCGACGCATTGGATCAGGTGCTCGTCCACCGTGTAGTGGTGATAGACGTTGAACTGCATCATCGCCACCACCGGCGCGAATTCGGGGATGAAGGCGGCCAGCACCCCCAGTTCGTTCATCCGCCGCAGCGAGCGTTCGGGGTTGCCGTGCTTGAGCAGCAGGTCGAGGAAGATCCTGACCGCCTCGGGGTCCGAGCGCATGCGGTCGTCGATGCTGTCCAGGTTGGCCGCGACGGCGCGCATGGCGTCGGGATGGATCAGGATGCCGGTCCTGAGCGCCTCTTCGAAAAGCCGCAGGATGTTCAGCGGGTCGGACAGGAACTGCCGCTCGTCGGCATAGGTCAGCCGCCCCCGGTCCATCCGGAAACCGGCGCGGACGCGGCGCCGGCGCTGGAACAGGATGTTCATGATCGGCGCGCGATAGAGGTGGCGGGCCTCCAGCGCGACCAGGAAGACCCGCGTCAGCTCGCCCACGCGGGTGGCGTGCAGGAAATAGTCCTGCATGAAGATCTCGACCGCGCGCCGGCCGCCCAGGTCGCGATAGCCCATGCGGCGGGCGACCTCGACCTGCATGTCGAAGGTCAGCTGGTCCTGCGGCCGCCCGGCGATCAGGTGCAGGTGGCAGCGCACGGCCCAGAGGAAGTCCTCGGCCTGCCAGAAGGTCAGATGCTCCTCGCGGGTGAAGAAGCCCAGGTCGACCAGTTCGACGGCGCGGTCGACCCGGTGGATGTATTTCGCGATCCAGTAGAGGGTCTGCAGGTCGCGCAGCCCGCCCTTGCCCTCCTTGACGTTCGGCTCCAGCACGTAGCGCTGACCGCCCTGGCGGCGGTGGCGTTCGGCGCGCTCGGCCAGCTTGGCCTCGATGAACTCGGGCACGGTCTTGTCGAAAAGCTCGGCCCACAGCCGGTCGCGCAGGATTTCGGCGGCGGCGGCATGGCCGCAGATCAGCCGATGCTCCAGCAGGCTGGTGCGGATGGTGATGTCGCCGGCGCCCAGCCGCAGGCAATCGTCGATCGAGCGGGTGGACTGGCCGATCTTCAGCTTCAGATCCCAAAGCATGTAGAGCATCGATTCCACCACGCTCTCGGCCCAGCCGCTGACCTTCCACGGCGTCAGGAACAGCAGGTCCACGTCGGATTGCGGCGCCATCTCGGCCCGGCCGTAGCCGCCGATGGCCAGCACCGCCAGCCGCTCGGCATCGGTCGGGTTGAGCAGCGGATGCAGGATCGTGGTGGCGACATGGTGGATCGCCGCGACGGTGGCGTCGGTCAGGCTGGCGATGGCGCGCACCGTCTCGCGCGCGGCGCGGGGATGGGACATGAAGCCCGCCGCGATGTCGCCCATGGCGGCGCTGCGGGCCTGGGCGAGGATGGCGACGGTGCGCGCGCGGATCTCGCGCGGCTCGGCGATGCCGCTCAGCGCCTCGGTCAGCGCGGGCAGGAAGCTTTCGGGGCTGAACAGGGAATGCGCCCCAGGCAGGGCCGGGGCGCTTTGCGGCAGGCTGTCGGTGTCCTTGGCGCTCAAGATCAGAACCCGAAGCCGCCGAAGCTGCGCGGTGCGGGATCCAGCACCACCACCTGGCCGCCGCGCACGGTGGCGACCGACAGCGCGCGCTCGTTGGTGCCGTCGCGCTTCAGTCGGAAGGCGCCCGAGACCCCGGCGAAGCCCGCGCTCTGCGTCAGCCCCGAGGTGGTCAGCGCATTGCGGTTGCCCGCCCGCACCAGCGCCGCGATCGCGGCCACGCCGTCATAGGCCAGCGAGCCCAGCTCATGCGGCGTCTCGCCATAGGCGGCGCGATAGCGCTGGTCGAACTGCGCCTTCATCGTGGTGTCGGGAATGGCGAACCAGCCGCCCTGCACGCCGCGCAGCTGCAACCGGGCCGAGGGCTGGTCCCAGCGCGTCAGCCCCATCATCTGCACCGTGGCCGAGGTGACGCCGGCATCGGCCAGCCTGTCGGTCAGATAGGGCAGCACCGCGCCCTGGTTCGCGGTCAGGAAGACCGCATCGACATTGCCCGACAGCGCCGCCTGGGTGACGTTCGGCACGATGGCGTCGATGCCGGACTGGGACAGCGGATGCACCGCCGTCCCGGCCAGGGTGGCGCCGTTGCTGCGGATCGCCCGCTCGATGGCGCGGGCGCCGACCTGGCCGGCGGTGTCGTCCTCGGCCACCATCAGGATGCGGCGCTTGCCGTTCCTGACGCCGTATTTCACCAGCCGGTCGGCGACGTTGTCGAAGGTATTGCCCAGCACGAAGACATTGCCGCCGGCGATGTCGGTATTGTTCGAGAAGGACAGCACGTTCACGCCCTGGGGCGCCATGGCGTTGCCGACCGCATTGGCGCTGTCGGCGAAAAGCGGGCCCAGGATGATCTTGGCGCCCTCGGCCACCGCGCGGTTGGCCATGGCGACCGCGGTGCCCGGCTCGGAGCCCGCATCATAGATGCGCAGGTCGATGGTGGCGCCGCGCGCATCGGCCGCCGCCATCTTCGCGGAATTGCCGAGCGAACGCGCCAGCCAGTCCAGGTCCGCGCTTCCCGTGCCGCCCGGCACCAGCAGCGCCACCTGCACCGGCTGCGAGGGGTCGATGCTCTGGCCGGTCTGCGGGCCCGAGGCCCCCATCTCGATCGGCTGGCAGGCGGCAAGCGCCAGGGCGGAAAGGACAGCTCCGACGCGCGCAAGCGGGCGGCGCAGGTCGAAGGCGCCGCGGATCGTTTTCAGGACGGTCATGGCGTGATTCCCTGTTGGATCGAGGCTGGGGGTTTGATGAGGGCAGGTTATTGGCATATTCGGGACATGGCAACTTGCCCCGGCAGAACGAAAGGGACCGCGATGGAGGATGGCGCCAGCACAACCGGGACGGGCGCGCGGCCGCTTTCCCTGACCGTCTCGGCCGCGTCGCCCGAACCGGGGCTCTACCTGGTCGCGACCCCGATCGGCTCGGCCAGGGACATCACGCTGCGCGCGCTCGACGTGCTCAACACCGCCGATGTCCTGGCCGCCGAGGATACCCGCAACCTGCGGCATCTTATGGATATTCACGGCATCCCGGTGCGCGGCCGCCGCATCCTCGCCTATCACGACCACAACGCCGACCGGCAGCGCCCGGCGATCCTGGCCGCCCTGGCCGAGGGGCGGTCGGTGGCCTATGCCTCGGACGCGGGCACGCCGCTGGTCGCCGATCCCGGCTACCGGCTTGCGCGGGATGCCGCCGAGGCGGGCTTTGCGGTGCGGGCGCTGCCCGGCCCGTCGGCGGCCCTGGCGGCGCTGTCGGTCTCGGGCCTGCCCAGCGACCGGTTCCTGTTCGTGGGCTTTCCCCCGGCCGCCGGCGGGGCGCGGCGCAGCTGGATCGAAAGCTGGCGCAAGGTCGATGCGACGGTGATCGTCTTCGAAAGTCCCAGGCGCGTTAAGCAACTGTTGGAGAACTTGTGCGAAGCTGAGGCGAATCGGCTTACGGTGATCTGCAGGGAACTGACGAAGAAATTCGAAGAGGTGATGCGCGGCACGGCGGCGGAACTGCTGGAACGGATCCCGCCCGAAGGGTTGCGCGGCGAAATCGTGGTGCTGTTCGGGCACCCCGAGCCGGTCGCCGCCGACGAGAACAGCTTGCGCGAGGCCCTGGCGGGTCTGCTGGACAGGCTGCCGGTGAAGGAGGCGGCGGCAGAGGTGGCGGCCCGGTTCGGACGTCCCCGGCGTGAAATCTACGCGCTGGCGCTCGAGATGAAGAAGGAGCAGGAATGAGGTTCGAAAGGATTTCCGGCGGGACGCCGGTTCCGGCCCTGGACATGAAGGCCCGGCAAGGCGCCGTTGCCCATTCCGCCGGCCGTTTCGCCGAGGAATCGGTGGCGCGGGAATATCGCCGTCGCGGTTACGAGGTCATGGCGGAGCGCTGGCGCGGGCGGGGCGGCGAAATCGACCTGATCCTGCGCAAGGATGACGAATATGCCTTCGTCGAGGTCAAGAAGTCGCGCTTTCACGCCGGGGCGGCGGAACGGATCGGTGCGCGGCAGATCGCGCGGATCTGCAATGCAGCGCTGGAGTATTGCGGCCGCTTGCCTTCCGGGTTGCTGACCGCGATGCGTTTCGATGCCGCCCTTGTCGATCAGTTCGGGCGCGTCGAGATCATCGAGAACGCCTTTGGCTCGAATTGAAGGTCGATGAGGTTTTCCGACCCCCGAGGAACGCTTCCCGTCGCATCTGTCCGACCCGAATCGCAGCGGCAAGCTGGCCTCATGGTCCGATGAAGGACCGCGGTGCCTGCGTCGCGCGGCTGCGAGGGACAGGGCTCACATGCGGTGTAACCGGCCGATTGTTACCGCGGCGA
>NZ_VCBQ01000081.1:0-22378 GCF_006386455.1 Paracoccus sp. FO-3
CCAAAGCGGCACGAAGATCACCAACTTCACCCTCGCCACCTCGCGGCCGCGCCTCTCGGAAGGTCGCGTGATGCGCGACGAGAACGGCTACCGGGTCATGGACACCGAATGGCACCGCATCACCTGCTTCAACGGTCTCGGCAAGACCGTAGCAGAGCACTGCGAAAAGGGCATGAAGGTTCTCGTCCACGGGCGCATCCACTACACCAAGTGGACCGACGCCACCGGCACTGACCGCTACGGCTGCGAGATCATCGCCGAGAAGGTCGACTTCCTGAGCCGCCCGAAGTCGGCCGAGAACGAAAACCCCGAGCTGGTCGATCGAGACGACGAGATCCCGTTCTGAAAAGAACGGGGTCTCCCCCTCGGGCCCGGCGGGGAAACCCGCCGGGTTCTGGGCTTCCCTCCGGTCGAATGCCCCTCCCGTCCAATCGTTCATTTCGATAGCTGGGCCGCCCCAGAAATCGAAGGATGGAAAATGAAATCAACATCTTCTGCTCTCACGCCGCGCAGGATCGCCGAGTTTTGCAAGAGCCGGTTCACGACGATCTTCACCGAAGGTGAGGTGCGCTTGCTCTATAGCTGCTTGGTCGACCTGCTCGAACAAGCCGAATACCCGCCCTATCGGGGCAGTGGGCTCGACCTACCGTCTCTGTCTGCCATGCTCGACATCGATGTCGAGCGGCTCCG
Organism: Paracoccus sp. FO-3; assembly: GCF_006386455.1. Taxonomy (NCBI): domain Bacteria; kingdom Pseudomonadati; phylum Pseudomonadota; class Alphaproteobacteria; order Rhodobacterales; family Paracoccaceae; genus Paracoccus; species Paracoccus sp. FO-3. The sequence continues at coordinate 691 of NZ_VCBQ01000081.1, forward strand.
CGCCCATCGGGCGGACTTGCAGCCGATCTTCGATGCTGTGGCACGGCAAGTTTCGAATGTGACCTTGCGCCCGGCTCGCACGACGAGCCGCTCGATGCCCTCCAAGGTCGCCGTTCCTTCCGCGAACTCCGCCGACGTTCCAGCGACCAGCAGCGAGAAGGTCCGCAAGAAGCCCGGCGTCCGCCCGAGAGGAATCGTCGAGTTTCCCGAGCCATTGGACACGGCATTTAAGGACCCCGCGACCTTTGGCGAAGCCCTTCAACTGCATGCCCGCCGTCATGGCGAAACGATCTACCACCTCTACAACGCAGTGGTACGACCCGAGGACGGCGTCAATCGCAGTACGCTGATCAGCTGGGGGCGCGGCAAGAAGGTCCCGCGCGCTGCGATCAGCTTGGAAATCCTGGGACGCATCGAGCGGCGCTATCGGCTGCCGGCGGGCTACTTCTTAAGCCTGTCGGGTACTCCTGATCGAGCACCAGGCGATTTTGATCTGGACGACATCTCGCCATCTGAGCGGCGACGTCTGGCGTGGCACCTCCCCGAAGATTTCAACCGCAGGCCAAGCCAGGAGAAGGCAGAAATCCTTGATTGGGTCCGCACGGTTATCATCAGCGGGTCAACGGATTACCGCAGGTATCAGGCTGCTGCCATTCGTCAGCGCTATGCGGTGCGCTTTAGCTGTGCCTCTGGGCCGGTTCGCAAGTCTTCACCCGCACGGACGCCGGAAGAGTCTGGCATCGTCATCGCGCCCAAGCGCCTGAACGACGAGATGGCCGAATTCCTTCGCTTCAAGACGTCGACATTCGCTGCCTTCGGCATGCAGAGGAACGGGGTCTGGGGAACGGAGACAGCTTCCCAGAAGGTGGAGCATTTCGGGCTATGGTTCGGGGCGTTCGTGGCCCCACCCGAGAGCGAAGTACAGGGTCTCGGCGTCGATCCAAAACTTCTGACCTTTGCCATGATGATCTTCCCCCAGGTTTGGGATTGGTACCTTCATTGGCGCGAGCGTCGTCGCGGCTTTTACACCAAATGGGAGATCGACCTGCTATCGATCGCTGCAGCGATTTGCCGAGAAGAGACCGGTTGGCTGCGTCAATCGCCCCGCATGGGGAGCAGCCTTCGGCCGATTGAGGGCTTGGTTACCGAGGCTGATATCAACGCGGTGCAGTCGGATTGGCCCGCCGCCTGCGACCGCATGTACAAACACGCCCGTCGTCGGATCAAGGAGATCGACCGCGTTGCCCGCATTCATCGAGACCCTTTCGAGCCCATCCTGCCGGTGCTCGAAGCGCCAAGTCCGGTCGGCGAGTACCGCAAGATCACCGAAGAAATCCTGCGGCGGATGCCAGACGAACGGCACAACGCCCGTGCGGCGGCAGAAGCCGTCCGTGCTTTCCTGATGCTGCGTATCGGTCTTCACACGGGGCTGCGGCAGAAGAATTTGCGCGAACTAATGCTGTGCCGGCCAGGGACCTTGCCGACATCGGAGCGCAAACTGGAGGACCTGAAACGGGGCGAATTGCGTTGGAGCAGCCGCGACCAGGGTTGGGAAATCCTGATCCCGTCGGTGGCATTCAAGAACGCCAACTCGTCGTTCTTCGGCTCAAAACCATTTCGCCTGATCCTTCCGGACCTCGGGCGACTTTACGAACTGATCGAAGCCTGGATCGAGCGCCATCGCGCGCGGCTGATCGCCGATGCGGCTGACCCGGGTACCTTCTTCGTCAAGACGGCGAAGATGACCAGCACCAATGCGGCCTACTGCCAGAACACTTTCTATGAGGCGTGGCGCACAGCGATACAGCGCTACGGCATCTATAACCCATGGACCAAGCGCGGCGCGATTGAAGGCCTGTTGCCGCACGGGCCGCACAATGTGCGGGACGTTCTGGCCACCCATATCCTGAAGCGCACCGGGTCCTACGAACAAGCGAGCTACGCCATTCAGGATACACCGGATATGGTCGCGCAGCACTACGGTCGGTTCTTGCCGCAGGACAAATCCGAGATCGCGGCACGGATCCTGAACCAGGTCTGGGAAGCGGCCTAGCCAGCTTCATCATAAGGCGAGGATGAGACCCCGATTCCAGAACCGGGGCCTCATCAGTTGTCTTGGAGTTTGTCCGACCCGCCGGATGAAAAAGCTGCTCGACCGAGACTGCCCGAAGTGTTGGCGGTCCGACGCTCCGGCGCTACTGGTCTTTGTTCCTTTCTTCGACGATGCCGTGACTGCGATAGGCATCAAGCATCATGCGGGTATAGTCGGCCGTGCTCTGGGTCACTGTGGCCAAACCGGGCCACGCGAACAGCGGATCCGACCACATAACTTCCAACTCCAGTTCGATCCCGAGCACTGCAGCCACGTCGATCGCGGCTGTCGGCTCCTTTTCTTCGGGCCAGTAGTGATCCTCGAAGGAAATAACGACGTCGAGATCGTCATCCACCCAGATTTCGGCAAGACCCGCGCCCATGCGCTCACTGGCATTGGTCGCATCCTCGAACAGGGCTGCCCGGATCAAATGGGTCACCTGGTCCTTGCTGAGATCAAGTCTTGGCCGCGGATCGACGATGGAGACGATAGGTTCCACCTCTTGCCCTTCGGCGCGAACTTGGACCGGCACTGGCTTTCCCTCGTTCGGCCCTAACCAGAACGCTTCTGGGAAAATGTTGATCGGTGATGCGCCGCAGCCCGGGCAATGCCAATGGCTTCCAGCGATCTGTCGTCCGGTGATTTCGGCATCGCAATGGAGGCAGTACCAGAGGTTCGATTCCTCCATCTCCAAGAACGGGTGGCGCACCTTTCCTTCCGCATCCGGTTTCGTGGCGCGACGTGGCCAATCGGCAAATCGTCGCGCCTTGACGCTCTGCATAAATTCCTCGGCAATCCCGATGGCTTCTTCGCGCAGCGTTCGATCGTTCATCGGGCTGTTCTGGGAATGCTTGATGTCGATCTCGACCCGAGGGGCGGTCGAAGGGTTTTCTAGCAGGACGATCCGCCAACCATCGCCTTCCATGTGGACGTCACCAAACATTGTTTTCAGCGCGTATGGATGCCCACGGACCTCTCCTCGAGTGACGGCATCGGGGCCCCCGAAGATATGGTCGAAGGTCGAACCCTCGTAGGAAGTGATCCGTTCCACGAAGGCCTTGATCGTGGCAACTTGTGCTTCGGAGGGTACCCACTCTCCTTTCGCGCTGCCTGTCAACGCGTTCCAATGAGCAAAGCCCATTCGATTGGCAACAAGGTCGAGCGCTACGTGCTGTGGTTGACCGGTCGCCCTGGCGTAACGCTTCGCCAGCAGCTTCAGCGTCTTAAGCTTATCGTTCTGTGTCATGATCCATGTCCAAGCCGGATCTGACTAGGTGCCCGCTGCTAATCAGACCCACCGATGGCATGAGGTCTGTTTCTGAAATCAAATTCGCTGCGAAGCTTCGCGTGGCGGGCACACCGGCCTGCGAGAAAGGCCGCTCTCAACCTCTGCCATTTTCGGGTGCAGGTCAACACCGATGCGTTCTGGGCGTGGAACGCTTCCCATCTGGTGCCGTTTCCTTGAGAGAGTCCGAGTTTGGCCGGTTTTCCGGCGACGGGTTGAGGGCTGGGAGAGTGGCTTCTGGCGCCCGTCGCGGGAGATAGCCGATGGGCGTTGTAGAAGTTCTGGATCCAGTCGCACCGGCGCGGGCGGGTGGCTGGAAAGTGGATGTGAGCCGGGGTGAGCGGAACGGGCGAGTGTCGTCCGAATGGTTCAACCGGCCCGATGATGAGCGGTATCTGTCGCTCGACGATCTCTGGGCCAATTTGAAGGGCCGCTCCGAGCGCAGCCGCAGCCGGGTGGTGCAGACCGCCGACATCCGGGTCGAGGCTGCGCGCGACAGCGCTGAACGGCTGCACCTGGTCCTGCCGAAAGCGCAGGAGCCGGTCGCGCCCACGCATTGGGCGTTCGGGCAGCTTGCGAGCATCGTTGGCGCTCCGGCGTCCTACCTGCGACAGCTGCCTGCGCCGCTGGCCGGGATCAACCTGCAATACGGCTTGACCAATCACCGCGCCGAGCAGGTCAAGACCTTCGAGATGGAAGACGGTCGCACCGAACTGCGTGCGGTGACCGGCCCCGACTATGGCCGCATCCATGACCATGAACTCGTCGAGGCGGTGCAGCGCATCGCGGGTAATGGCACGGGCGACACGCGCTGGAAGGTGCCGGGTGTGCTCGACTGGTCGACCGGGGTCTACAACCCCGATGTCGAGATCAGCCGCGACACGACCACGCTCTATGCCTCGGACCGTGACGTCTTCCTGTTCCTGGTCGATGATCACAACCCGATCGAGGCGGGTCGTCTGCCCGACGGCTCCCCTGATCTCTACTTCCGGGGATTCTATTGCTGGAATTCCGAGGTGGGCGCCAAGACCCTCGGCATGGCGAGCTTCTACCTGCGGGCGGTGTGCCAAAACAGGAATCTGTGGGGCGTCGAGGATTTCCAGGAGATCACCATCCGCCACTCGAAATACGCCGCCTCCCGTTTCGCGCATGAGGCGGCCCCGGCGCTGACACGGTTTGCCAATTCCTCGCCGCAGGGTTTCGTGAATGGCATCAAGGCCGCGCGGCAGCAGATCGTGGCGCGCACGGATGAAGACCGGGATGACTTCTTGAGGAAGCGTGGGTTTTCGAAGGCCGAGTCGGGCAAGATTATCGAGAAGGTGCTGATGGAGGAAGGCCGCCCGCCAGAGAGCATCTTCGACTTCGTGCAGGGCATCACGCGGCTTGCACGCGACAAGACCCAGCAGGATGCCCGCCTCGACATGGAGGGGCGCGCGAAGAAGCTTCTCGACCGGGTCGGCTGACGCCGGGCCTGACAACGCGACCGCCTTCATCCGCGGCGGTCGCGCTTTCCCCTTCCACATGCATGCCACTGGCCCCGCCCCGAGAGGGCAGGGGGGCTTCGGCCTGCGTATTTCAGCGAGACACCCATGACCCCCCAGGAAGAAACCATCGTCCTCGAAGCCCGCGACATCCTCGGCCGCTATCTCAGTCAGAACCCGGTCATCGGCAGCTGGCAGGCGCTGATGGACTATTGTGCGTTCAGCGTTCGTGGGCCCATCGAGCGCTTCCATGTCCTCTACCTGGACCGCAGGAACCGCATCATCTCCGATGAGCTTCTCTCGACCGGCACGGTCGATCTTGTCCCGGTCTATCCGCGCGAGGTGATCAAGCGGGCGCTGATGTTGAACGCCAGCGCCTTGATCCTGATCCACAACCACCCCTCGGGCGATCCGACGCCGTCGGAGGCCGATCTCAGCATGACCAAGGAGATCCAGAAGGGGTGCAGGTATCTCGGCCTGACGCTGCACGACCACATCATCGTCGGCGCCGGGACGGAGCTGAGCCTACGAGCCTTGGGCAAGCTCTGAGGGCCCATCGGACCCGTCACCGCTGCCCCTTCGAGGAAGAGGGCGGCGGTTTGGTCTTTGACGGATGAGGCGGGGAGAACGGCTTCCCGCGCCGTTGGAGATTTTCCCATGTTCGACCTGCCATTGCCCATCCACCCGACCGCTTACGCGCGGGGCGTCCCGCCGCATTTTCCCTCGGGCGACACCGACCCCAACCACCTCTTCGCCCTGACCCTGTCGCGCCGCGCACCGGCTGATCTCATGTCGGGCCGCGCGGCTCCGCTCGTCCTCTCCCCTTTCGCGACGCTGGCCGAGGCCATGCAGGACGCGATCGACCATGCCGAGGGTATGGCCCCGGATGCCGCGCCCCAGTTTCTCGCGATCATCGACCGCGACGAGCGCCTTGTGCTGGCCGGGGCCGCCAGCGACCACGCTGTCGCCTGGTGCCACCCGGTGACGAGCGCGGCCGAGGCGCGCGGCGTGGTGACCGAGGCAAGCCAGCTGCGCGCGCAGGCGGGCCGTGCGGCTGCCTGGGGTGAGCCCGATCTCGCGCAGCGGCTGCGCCACCGCGCCGATCTTCTGGATGCCCGGCTCGTCGACCCGCTCTGGCGCGCTTTCGCCGCCGGGGCGCTGCAGGTCGCTGCGTGAGGCCCGAGAGACAGAGAAGGGCAGATGGGGATTTGGAGCTTGTCCGGGGGAGAGAGATCGCCCGACCCGGCTCCGATCCCTTCCCCTTACCGGAGACACCCGATGACCCTGGCTGAACCCACCCTCGCACCACCGATGGCACCCTCGACCGTCGACATGGGCCAGATCTTCGCGGCGCATGCAGAACGCGCGGCCCGCATTGACGCGCTGCGCCCCGGCAACAAGGATCGCCTCTTCGACGGTCTTACGGCCGCCGGCATCACCCATGTAACTGTGACCTTTGACGGGGCCGGGGACAGCGGCCAGATCGAAAGCATCGGCGCGTGGTCCGGTGAAACCGCCGTCGATTTCCCCGCGACCGAGATTGAATACGCGGCGCTGACCTGGGACGACCCCGAGGTCGAGATGAGGCAGCTCTCGCTGGAAAATGTCGTCGAGCAGCTGGCCTATGACTTCCTCTCCGACACCCATGGCGGTTGGGAGAACAACGACGGTGCCTGGGGCGAGTTCTGCTTCGACGCTGCAGCCCGCTGCATCCACCTCGAGTTCAACGAGCGCTTCACCTCGTCCGAACTCTACACCCACGCTTTCTGAGGGGGGAGGCAATGGCACATCCCTATCACCACGCCCTCTCCTCCGTGAAGAAATGGGGCGGCACGGTTGACGACTTCATCGCGGTGCATGCCTGGTTCGACCAGAGCAAGGAGATCACGGCCGACTTTCGGCACCGCGCGCTCCGCCATCATGCCGAGGGTATCTTCATGGCCGTTACATGGACAGGCAAGCGTCAAGGCGCAGGGGTCTTCGGTAGGAACAGGCCGACCGCCGCGCTCCCCAAAAAGCTGGCGGTGGTCGGCCTGTTCCGTGTGCAGGACCGCATTTCATTCCAATTCCTCGCCGAGGTCGGTCAGGAGTTGTTCGACTCTTCTTGCGACGGCGCAATGACGTTCGACTTCGCGCGACCAAGAGCGGGCGCGCGCGTCTTCGGCTAGAGACAGTTCCAATCGACGGCGTTCGCGCAGCCGCGGCGCGTAGCACGGCGTCGTTACAAAGCGAGAACAGCTCAGGTAAAGGTCGCATTCGCAAGGACCTTCCGAGGGCAACCTCAGACAATGTCCCAGTTCCAGCGCAGTCTTGAAGAAGTTGCTGCGAAGCCAGTCGACCGCGCTTTCGCCAAGATTTCCGGATCGGATCACTTCCGCTCCTGCACCCGCAATCATGGCGCCTGGTTCCAGAACGGACTGGTAGTCGCGCAGCACCTCTGCGTCGCTGATCCGCGCATATACCATCGTCATCTGAGGGCTTTCGTGGCCGAGGACGCTCATGATGGTGTGAAGCTTTGCACCGCGTTCTGCGAGTTCGGTTCCGAGCGTGTGGCGGAATCGGTGCATGGTCACGGTTGGCCTGCCTCCGGCGTCGACCAAGCCAGTGGCGGCACACACCCGCTTCAATGGCGCACCAAACAGATGGCGTCCGCTCATCAGTTTTCCGCGCCAGACGAACACGAACCGGACGAGATCGCCTGTCCGTTCGTCGGGCAGCATTCGGTCTGCGACCTTAGCGCGGAGACCCAGCACAACCCGAAGGGCCTCTGCGGCCTCATCATGCAGTGGGATTTGGCGCTCGCGGGCGGTCTTACCGACGGGCAGCCGAAGGCGCGCCGTGCCATCGGCGTATTGGTCGAGGCAGTCCACAGATAGGCGCTGAATTTCGCTGCGGCGCGCACCTGACCACCTAGCGAGGAGCATAGCTGCGCGCTGGAACGGATCGGAAAGCGCCCGGATTTCCTCCATCAGCCGTTCGAGCTCAGCACGAGGGATGTATCGGGGAATTCGGTCGGGCACGCGCGGCAGATCGCGTTTTGCCACGAGCGGCCATCGCGGCACTTCAGTCCACGCCCAGTCCTCGGCATCCTTGAAGAATTGTGCCAGCCGGACAACGCGTCCCCTCTGAGAATTCGCAGTGAGTGGTCGCCCGGTCTTTGGCGACAACTCGGTCTTCATCGCGTTCATCCAGCTGACGATGTGCTCATGCTTTACCTGCCCAAAGGTGCGCACTTCTGGTGCCGTTTTGGCCAAATGCTGCAGAAATCGGCGGGCGGTAAGCGCGTGGTGGTACACGGTGACCGGTCGCAAGCTTGGTGCACGGCGTACAAGCCATTCATCGATCAATGCGCCCATTTCAGGCTGTGCCGCCTTCAAATCCGCCGATGGCATGATCTTTCGCGGCGGGTCGTCGACTTGCCCGCGGTGATAGAGTGCCAAGCGCAGCTGGCCGATCATCGTAATCCAAGCTTTGGAGACTAGACGATACCGGTCGCTCGAGGTCCAGTAGGCACCAAGATCTGATCTATCGCCGAACATCCGAACGGCGACGAGGAGCTCATTGATGTCGTTCTGACGCAAAGCGCTGACCAGTCGGGGTCCCTGGTGAAGGGCGAGACGCCCGAGCGTCCACCGCATTGCTCGATCAGCACCCGCATAGACGAGACCTAGGTCTGTCGCCTCGCGCGCAAGTCTCTCGACACCGAGATCGATATCCAACAGCCGTGCCACGTCGTGAACGCAAAGGTCGCCGACGGCGAGCAGCCACGGATAATCCAATCGGAGATGCCCTTTCAGCGCCAGATAGTAGAGATAGGCGCGCGCGAAATAGGAGGGTCGATCCTGAAGGGTAGCTCTGGTTTGCCCGTTGATCCGACCGACACGAACTGCGAGCGGCGCGGCCAGCCATTCTTCAATGTCTGGCCAGGCCTCGACGAATTGCTTGCGCTGACTTCGGCGTTGTTGGACGAACTGCTTCGTCGGATAGCAGCGTTGTAGAAAAGCGTCGTATTCATCGGCCGAACAGTGGCTGCTGCGAAAGAGAGATGGGGCATCGATCGAACGTGCCTGCATCGCTGCCGCGGAGACTGGGCCCCGCATCACTTTGCGCCTTCCGCAGGGTCCTGCACCTTCTCGTCTGGAAGGCCGAGGGCACGGCGATATTCGGCGACAACAATCGGATCGGAAACCCGGGTGTAAACGCGGGTTGCTTCTGGCGATGCATGACCAAGCCTTCGCTGAAGCGTCAGCTCGCGCATCCCGGCCTCCCACATCTTTGTTGCATGGGTATGGCGCAGGGCATGTGGGGTCACCCATGGTTTACGTATGTTCGCACGATCGCACGCCCTCGCAAAAAGCTTGGCCAGCGCGGCGTAGGAAAGTGGCTCATGCCTGCGTGGGCCACTGCCACCGACCAGAAACAGGAAGGGACTGTCTGTGTCCTGTGGTCGTTCGGTCATGACATATCCGCTGACTGACTGCAGCGTTGCCGTTTCATGCAAATCGACGACGCGCTCAGATCGTGACTTGCTCCGAACGCCGCGCGGGTGATCGAAACGCACCCTGACGGTCACCCGTCGCCTGCCATATGCGATGTCGGCGAGGTGCAAGCCAAGCACCTCACCTGGTCGCAGACCGCCGTCGAGCATCAAGCGAATGATTGCCAGATCGCGGCGCGTTCGCAGCTGCGCGATCAGCGCGTCGACCTGCTCATCCGCCATCGGGCGGGGCAAACGATGGATCTGCCGCAACCGCACCGGGCTCCGTAAGGCCGACTGCGAGGTGACGCCAGTCAGGAACGGTCGATGGCGTTCAGCGACATGTGCGGCAGCGCGATCATGAATTCGGGTGATCGGGTTTGGGCCAGCAAAACGATCAGTGAACCGCGCCCATTCGAAGAATGAAGAAACCGCTGCAAGCACCCGGTTGATCGTCGCCGTGCTGAGCCGAGCAGATCGTTCTCCATCGGTCGCGGCCAACGACGGGTACGGCCCGGTGCCGCGGCGACGGCTCGGCTTGCTGCGCAGATGGATCAGCAAGTCAACCGCGCGCGCCGGTGTCAGCGCACGCCAATCCCACCCCTGTTCATCAAGAAAGGAAAGAAGATGCGAAAGATCGTGCTGATAAGCGCGCGCGGTGTTGGGAGAACATCCCGACCCATTCAGGTACGTCACGAACGCGGCGATGGTTGCGGCGAACGAAGATGGATCAGGGCCTGCGCCTTCAAGCTTTGCATCCACCATGGCGCATCTCCGACTGAGTCTAAATCGTCTGCCACGATACGCCCGAAGTCGGTTTTGACCGACTCTGTCTATATAATGGCCGAGACGATCTTTGGGCCGACCCTCACCCTCTCGACCGGGCGGATCATTCCGACCCGCTGGGTTGGCGAGCAGCATGTGAAGGAAGACCTCGGCTTCATCCCGAGCTTCGCCGACTGGGTGAAGGCCATCCGGCCCGAGCCTTGGATGGGTCGGGCCGAGAGGATTGAGGCGCTGGTCGATCCCTATCTCGCCTGGCCCGTGGTCGAGGTCACCTGACATGACCGATCCGGCCTATCAGCGCCTCGGTCTGCCAGCGACGGCCTCGACCTACACCGTCCTGCGGGCGGCGGTCCGGGCGCTGCACCCCGACTCGCGCGCCGTTCGTGGCTTCCGGAACGCACGCAAGCGCTTCTACCGGCAGATGCTCTGCGCGCATGCCGCGCGACAGGCGGCGGGCGACAGTTCCACAGGCTGATTGCCCCCGACCACCCTTTCTTCCCAATCGAGTGCCCGGCCTCTCGGCCGGGTCTTCCCCATTCAGGAAGTCCCCATGGCGGATTACTTCACCTATTTCTCGTGCCTGCTCGATGTCGGCACCCCCGACAAGGCGGCCCGCGCGTTTGCGTTGTTCGAGGAACTCCGCGAAGCCGATCAGGACGCCGACGACCCGGAGGTCGCAGGCTTCGACCTCGTGCGCCAGGACACGCCCGAGGGCAGCACCCTCTGGATCCATGACCAAGACCACGGCGATGTCGAAGCCGTCATCCGCTTCGTCCTGCGCCTCGCGGAAGAATTCGATCTCACCGGCCTCTGGGGCTTCCAGTATGCCCTCATCTGCTCCCGACCGCGCCTCGACGCCTTCGGCGGCGGCGCGCATGTCATCGATCTCGGTGCCCGCAAATCCATCGGCTGGACGAGCAGCCAGGAATGGCTGGTCGCCGCGCTGAACGGGGAGGACGTCGATGCCTGAGGTCATCTGCACCACCGTCTACCAGTTCCCCGAACTCTCGGATGCGGCCAAGGAAAAGGCGCGCGACTGGTATCGCGAGCGTGGTCCCCACGACGATTGGTGGGACGGGGTCTATGAGGATTTCGAGCGGGTCTGCGAAATCCTCGGCATCCGCCTGAAAACCACTCCCGTGCGGCTGATGGGCGGCGGGACGCGGGCCAAGCCCTGCATCTGGTTCTCCGGGTTCTGGAGCCAGGGCGATGGCGCCTGCTTCGAGGGCTATTGGTCCCATGCCAAGGGCGCGGCCGCGCGCATCCGGGACTACGCCCCGACCGATGCAACGCTGCACGGCGTCGCTGACCGGCTGCAGGCCATCCAGCGGCGGAACTTCGACCAGCTTGCTGCTGAGGTCAGCCACCGCGGTCGCTACTATCACGAATACACCATGGCCGTTGACGTCACGCGGGACAGCCCGACCTGGCAGCCGCCGACCGAAGACGCCGAGGAGATCGTGACCGAGGCGCTGCGTGATCTGGCCCACTGGCTCTACCGCCAGCTTCAGGCTGAATACGACCACCTGACCTCGGACGAGGCCATAGAGGAGGGGATCATCGTCAACGAGTATACCTTCACCGAAGCAGGGCGCCGCTTCGGGTGAGACGGCATAGTTGAAAACTGTCAGAAACGGGCGCATTTTTCTGACAAAGGAGCGATCATGGAACGCATTGCCGAGAGCATCATGAAGGTCGCGGTGACGTTGCCGGAGGGGGTACCCTTGGCAGCGAAGGGGCTCTTGCATCTCGGCTCACGCGTGGCGGTCGATCAGACGCTGTCGCGTCTGGCCGCGCGCGGCGAGTTGATCCGTGCAGGACGCGGCATCTACATGCGCCCGGTCCAGACACGTTTTGGGCCGCGTAGTCCCTCGACCGAACAAGCGATCGAAGCTCTGGCTGTGCAGCGGGGCGAGACGATCGTGCCGAGCGGTGCTGCTGCGGCAAACGCTCTGGGCCTGACCACGCAGGTGCCGGTCAAGTCGGTTTACCTCACCTCCGGTCGAAGCCGCGTGCTGAACCTTGGCTGCCAAGCAGTCGAACTGCGTCATGCGCCGCGTTGGCAGTTGGCCCTTGGGAACAAGACATCCGGCCAGGTTGTCCGCGCTCTGGCATGGCTCGGGCCGGATGAGGCTTCCAAGGCCCTGCAAATCCTGCGATCCAAGCTCGCGGACACAGCAAAGACAGAACTGGTGTCTGCTGCGCCGCAGTTCCCGACTTGGCTGGCACGATTGGTTGGAGAGATAGTCCATGGCTGAGGCGTCAGTGCGCTTCAGCGCTTTGCCTGGTGCCCATTCCGAGGCGGGAGGCAAATTCAAGACAGTCGACCCAGGGGGCCAATGCTCACCCGCCTCGCGACGGTGCGGTGCACGGTTCAGCCCAGAAGCTTCAGCAGGGCGTCGCGCTGCGCGGCGTGCTTTGCAGGGTTGTCGCGCTTCAGCTTGTTCAGGTTGAGGAGTTTCCACTGCACGGCTGGAAGGTGTACCGCCTGCAACCGGTCGATGGCCTTAAAGTCAGGCTCTCCGTCTTGGAGTGTTAGAAGGAACTGCCTCGCCTTGTCGTCGAGCCGCGATTGCACATCGGTGATCAATCTCAGCCGCGTCGCCAGAAGTATGTCGAGGGGGACCGGTGTTCTGGTCATGCCCTCGAATTCCCGAGCGTAGGGTTGTCCGAGGTCGATCAGGTTCGGATCGAGCAGCTCATGCGCCGGGCGCGGCGAACTGGCGACATAGATCAGGAAGGTCTGGAAGAGGTCCTGCGTCAGGTCCTCGTTCTCGTAAAGGAGCGTGACGTCATAGAGATCCCGGGGATGCTGCCGGTCCAAGGCAGCGTGCAGCTTGCCAGCGAACAGATCCTCGAACGAGACGATCTTCATTTCAGCATAGCCATAGGTGTCTTCCACGGCTGACGAGACGGTCCGGATTTCCGGATCGTGGACCACGCCCCGGGACACGGGTGATGTTTCGATCTTGATCTCGGCATTGCCGAGGCGCGCCAGCAGCCGCGTGGCCCCGCCGCCGCCGCCTTGGATGCGCTGCGATTTCGCGCCGCGGATACCGGTTTCGATGGCAGCCGCGATGCGATCCATCGCGGCATTGATCTCGTCCAGGCTTTCGGCGCGTTCCTTGATCGGAAGGTAAGTCAGGTCGATATCGACCGACAACCGCGGCAGGTCGCGGTAAAAGAGGTTGATGGCCGTCCCACCTTTGAGCGCGAAGACGCTTTCACCCGCGACATGGGGCAGGACGCGCACCAGGAGCGCAACTTGGGCCTCATAGGTCTCACGCGCCACTGTCGGCCTCCGGTTTCACGAAATCTTCCGGCACCATGATCCGATAGCGCGGGTGGATTTTGCCTCCTCGGACCAAGGCTCTGTCGCCGCTGCCGAGGTCGAAGGCCTGCGGGTCGATCCGTTTGCGCCAGGGATGGTCGTGGCGGTCGGCAAAGACGAAGAACAGGCGCTTGACCTTGATCTTACGGCAAGCCTCCAAGAGGTCGGAAAGCAGTTTCGGGCGCAGGGTTGTCAGGCTCTCGAAAGCCATGTCGAGCGTGTGGAAACTCTCATGGTCAGGCAACTCGTCCATGGCCTCCAGAACTGCGCGCTCCGGCGTCGACATCGTCAGACCCCAGTCCCATGGCTGGCCAGTCGTTTTGCCCTCGATCAAGCCCAGTTTTGGGTCAGCGAACAAGGAACGTGGGCGGGTTCTGATCTGGGCATCCATCGGCAGTTTCGCCAGCCAATTGGGGATACTGTCCCCATAGACCCAGACTGGAGCGCTTTCGCCGAGGCGCAGGTAATGGGCATGTCCTTGTTCGCCGAGCGCCGTGGTGCCGCCGACATGCAGGTCATGACCCATGATGTGCTGCGCGGACAGGATGCAGGTCTTCCAGTCGATGCTGTTCGATGTCGGCGTGGCTGCGATGCTGGGGAGCGGACGGCGGAAGACGCCTCGGGTGATGCGGTCGAGCCAGCCGCGCTTCACATAGTCACGGAAACTCTCGTAGGCGATACCTTGGGAGACGAGCCATGCGGCATCGACCAGATATCCGGCGGGCACGGCATCAAGCAGTTTCTTCAGATTCTGTGACCTTGCGGCGTCCATGATGTCTAAAGTGACAGATCTTCAAAGAGACATCCACGGTTTTCTTTGATGAGGATGCTTTTCCAGCGTTATTGACGCTCCAATATCACGATTCCCAAAGAACTGAGGTACTAGCCCCAAGTGGAGGAAGATCTGAAGACGCTGGGTCGAGCGACGGCTAAGACTTGCGGTGGTTGCCGAAGGCCGATGCGGGCACCTCCCGGCGTGCCGCCGGGACCAGGCCTTTGGTCCTGAGGACAGGAGTTTGACCGAGGCTGATGTCCCGAAGGGCTAATCTGCCAACCTATAGGTTGGCAACGACGCTCGGTTTGCCAAGCCACGGTATGGCAGAAGCTCCGGAAGGCCGGAACCAGCAGAGCCAGCCGGTGCCGTGCTCACCTGTTCCCGTCGATCCACTTCGACATCAGCCCCTTGTCGCGGAAGCACTCATCCGGGACGGCGCGCCGTTTGATCCTGGCGAGTTTCTCCGCGAAAGCCACCTGCTTCGAGGTCGGCAGCCGGTCCATGTCCGACACTGGCTTCAACTGGGCCTGCGCATCGATCCACGCGCTGAGCGACCGGCGGTCTTGCTGGACCTCCCATGGCAGGAGGGTCTTGTTGCGAAGGGCGAGCGACCGCGCATAAGCGATCTGCTTGGCCGTCGCGGGCATGGCATGCGTGGTGCTGTCCATCGGGAAACTCCCTTGCTGGCTTCGCTCTCAATGTAGAACATAACAGGAACAAAATCAAGCCAAGCGAACGGAACGCATCGGTTCGAGAGGGAGAGAGGGGCGGGGTGTTGATTTCCACTGAGAGCTGACCCGGGTTTTCCATCGAGAAGTGACCCACCTTTGATTATGGATTTCGGGTCATGTTTGGGTCAATGCACGGTTTCACTCCTTCTTCTTTCGGGCTGCTGCGGCTGAACTTGCTTTGAAGCGGAAGCTGTCGTTTCCGGTTTCGAGGATGTGGCAGCGGTGTGTGAGGCGGTCGAGCAAGGCAGTAGTCATTTTGGCGTCGCCGAAGACCGTGGCCCATTCGCTGAAGCTGAGGTTGGTGGTGATCGCGACGCTGGTGCGCTCGTAAAGCTTGCTCAGCAAGTGGAACAGCAACGCCCCGCCCGAGGCGCTGAAGGGCAGGTATCCGAGCTCGTCGAGGATCACGAGGTCGAGCTTGGTCAGGCTTTCGGCAATCTGGCCTGCTTTACCCTTGGCCTTTTCCTGTTCGAGGGCATTGACCAGTTCGATGGTGGAGAAGAAGCGGACCCTGCGGCGGTGATGCTCTATTGCCTGGATACCAAGAGCCGTCGCGACATGTGTCTTGCCGGTGCCCGGTCCCCCGATCAGGACGACATTCTGCGCGCCGTCGAGGAACTCACAGCGATGCAGCGTCCGGACAGTGGCCTCGTTGATCTCGCTTGCGGCGAAGTCGAAGCCCGAGAGGTCCTTGTAGGCTGGGAAGCGTGCCGCCTTCATGTGATAGGCGATGGAGCGCACCTCTCGTTCGGCCAGTTCGGCCTTCAGCAGTTGCGATAGAATTGGGATGGCGGCTTCAAATGCAGGTGCGCCCTGTTCGATGAGATCCTCAACGGCTTGGGCCATGCCATACATCTTCAAGCTCCGAAGCATGATGACGATGGCACCTGCGGCCGGGTCATGACGCATGGCGGCCTCCAGCGATCTGGCTGCGCAGGGCGTCATAGCGTTCCACATTGGCCTTGGGCTCTCGCCGCAGGATCAACGCTTGCGGAGTATCCAATGGTGGACCACCGATCACCTTGCCGTCGACGAGGCGGTGCAGGAGGTTCAGCACATGGGTCTTGGTGGGCACGCCCTCGGTCAGGGCCAGTTCCACGGCGGTCAGCACGGCCTGCTCATCGTGCTGCAAGACAAGCGCGAGGATGTCGACCATCTCGCGATCACCGCCGGGCTTGCGGAGCATCTGATCCTGCAAATGCCTGAAGGCAGATGGCAATTCCAGGAAGGGCGCGCCATTGCGGAGAGCCCCGGGCTTCCGTTGCACGACGGCCAGATAATGCCGCCAGTCATAGATCGTCTTCGGAGGCAACTTGTGGCTGCGCTGGATCAGGCGAGCATGTTCGCACAGGATGTTGCCCTCCGCCGCCACCACCAACCGGTCGGGATAGACCCGCAGACTGACGGGCCGGTTCGCGAATGATGCTGGAACGCTGTAGCGATTGCGCTCGAAGCTGATCAGGCAGGTAGGTGAGACACGCTTGCTCACCTCGACAAAGCCGTCAAATGCCACGGGCAACGGCATCAAGGCCCTCTGTTCCGCCGCCCAGACATCAGCGATGGTTCCGGGCAGCCTGCCATGGGCGGTCTCATGCCATAGCTCGAAGCAACGCTCTTCCAGCCAGGCGTTCAGTCCCGCAAGATCAGGGAAGTTTGGCATGCCCTGCAACATCTGATGACGGGCGTCGCGGACATTCTTCTCGACCTGCCCTTTCTCCCAACCCGCCGCCGGATTGCAGAACTCGGGCTCAAAGACATAGTGGTTCGCCATGGCGAGGAAGCGGATGTTGACCTCACGGGCCTTTCCGCGGCCCACACGATCAACCGCCGTCTTCATATTGTCGTAGATGCCCCGTTCCGGCACGCCGCCGAAGACCCGGAACGCGTGCCAATGGGCATCGAACAGCATCTCATGGGTCTGCAAAGGATAGGCGCGCAGGAGAAAGGCCCGACTGTGCGACAGCTTGATATGGGCGACCTGAAGCTTCGTGCGCTCACCGCCGACGACCGCGAAGTCCTCGCTCCAGTCGAACTGGAACGCTTCACCAGCACGGAAGGCCAGCGGAACGAACGTCCCTCGACCCGTCGTTTGCTGCTCACGCTGCCGATCTGCCCGCCATTCTCGCGCGAAGGCCGCCACACGATTGTAAGAACCGGTGAAGCCGAGCGTCACCAGATCGGCGTGCATCTTCGTCAACGTCTGCCGCTCTTTGCGTGGCTTGCCAGCATTGGTCTTCAGCCAGACCGCCAGCTTCTCGGCAAAGGGATCAAGCTTGCTCGGGCGCTCCGGCGTCGCGAAATGCGGCTCGGTGACATCAGCCTTCAGATACTTCTTGATGGTATTGCGCGACAGTCCAGTGCGCCGCGCGATCTCGCGGATCGGCAAACCCTGTCGAAGGCGCAGCTTCCGGATCACGTTCAGTAGTCCCATGTCGATCACTCCGTTGACCCCCTCGCGCTTCGCTCGGGGCAGGGTCACATGGGTCAAATCTCAATGGAAATCTTCGGCCGAACCGGGTCAGCTCTCAGTGGAAATCAACACCCGAGGACCTCTCTCAGTTCTGGATCGCACGCGATCCTGACAACCTTCTGCTCGATGAGAACATCCTCCGGGTCTTGCGCGAGCGTGGATTTGAGGTGCTCCCGTTTGAGGACTCGATCGCCTTCCGGGTTGAGTACGAAGAGCGCTACCGGTCCGCTTGGGATCGCGGCACCCCCGGGGCATGCAAGGCGCTCGTTCTTCAATTCCAAGGAGCGGACCTGAACCTTCTACCGTGGGACTATCTTCGGCATGCACGAAGGGTTGACCTGAGTCTCGCGGATCTAATGCCCAAGCTGAATACCAGCGTCATACGGCAGATCGATAGCACCGACCTCGAAAGGCTCTTCGCCGCCCACAATAGTCATGCTTCCCAGGTTCTCGGCGAGAGCATGACGAAGGAGTTCCTTCTGACGCATCTATTCGAGGTGAACCCTCACCTCATGCGAAAGCCGGAAAACTTCTGGCGCGAAGCATTTGGGTTGCATTATCGCGGCGTCGTCTTGCCCCCCGTCCTTGCTCAATATGTTGCCAAGATCTTGACGGACACGGTCCTGGGGTCTTTGCCCGTCGAAGGTCTACTATCTTCGAGGAGCGCTATGGCCCGCACGGTACAAGCGGCATGGGGCCGATTTCTGGAAGAGCGGGGTGTCGAGATTGAGCATGCAGATGTGGATTCAGGGTCCCAACCGACCAAGGTTGTCGACATCCCATTTGATCATCCAGACATCCGTGTCATCGTTGATACCCTCTTCCTTGAAGGCGCTCTGCAGCCAGTAAACGCTCGGACTGTGCCGGCCACACTGCCTGATTGGATTAGGTTGGGTGCTATTCAAAGCCCAACCAGCCTACGCGATCTGGTTGAGAGCGGCATTAGTTCGATGGCTGCCAAGCTCCCCGAACCAGAGGCGACGCACCGGGACTGGACGGACGCCGCTAGGCGCTTGGCTGAGACCATCCATCGTCTCCATGAACTGCCGAGCGAAGAGGTGCCTTCCATTCTGCCCGCGATGCGTGAGCTGCAAATCGATGCGGACACGAGACTGCGAGAATGGGTGCAAAAGCGGTATCAGGATCTGCCATCGCTGCCTGTCGCAAAGGCGCCAGTAATGGTGCACCACATCCCGAGATACCTGTCGATGCGCCGGAACGCAGGCGAAGAAAAGATCGCGCTTCTGGTGTTTGACGGGATGGCACTCGATCAGTGGGTACAAATTCGAGAGTATCTGAGCGCCCGCGCTCCGGACTTGACGACTGAAGAGAGCGGTTGCTTTGCATGGCTTCCAAGCCTCACTTCCGTCTCGCGACAGGCACTGTTCTCAGGGTTAAGGCCTCGTGAGTTTCAATCGTCGATCGAAACAACCGCCCAGGAGCCTTCCCTCTGGAACCGCTTCTGGATGGAAAATGGACTGCGCCCCGCCGAAGTCCTCTATCGCAAAGCGATCAAGCGAACAGAACAGTTGCCCGACCTTGAGGCAGCTGTTTCCAGCCCATCGATCAAGGTTGCGGGTATCGTCGTCGACATGATCGACGAGCTGGTCCACGGCGCCATGCTCGGAAAACGTGGTCTTTCGGGCCAGATTCGGGAGTGGTGCGAAACCGGCTTCGTCGAGAAGCTGCTGAACCTTCTGATCAGCCGGGGGTTCCAAGTTTACGTGACTGCGGACCATGGGAACGTAGATGCCGACGGCATTGGTCGGCTCAATCAAGGTGTGATCAGTGAAGTGAAAGGGGAGCGGGTTCGGACGTACCGCAACGAGACGTTGGCGGGGTCTGTTCCGGCAGATATCGACGCTTTTGCTTTCGGGGGGCCGGGTCTACCGCCCGATTTTCTTCCGCTCTATGCGAGTGGGCGCGGGGCCTTCGTGCCCAACGGCCAACAGGTTGTCGCTCATGGAGGAATGTCGGTAGAGGAGCTGATTGTGCCCTTCGTGAAGATCGGGATTAGGAAAGAGGAAGATGCAGCCTAAAGCTCCTCAGATTGGTTTTGACCGGTTTATCCGCCTCGATTGGGCCGAAGCCGCGTTACGGGTGCGATCGGGAGCTGCTGATATAGGTGAACTCGACCAAATCCTTACTGGGTCTCATGCTGGACTGGAGGCAAAGAAGAAGACGAGAACGGTCTTGAACCGACTCTGGCTCGAGCCGCGCGAAGAGCTCGCCGGCTTGGCAGATCGGGGCGTCGCCATCTTTCGCCAGGTAGCCGATCCGCACGTCGCGGCTCTTACCTGGGGCATGGCGTTGGCGGTCTATCCGTTCTTCGCGAAGGTTGCCGAAATCGTGGGTCGGCTTACGTCGCTTCAGGGTGATTGCACCACGGCGGAAGTCCACAGGAGGATGGCAGAGATCTATGGCGAGCGAGAAGGCACTCGCCGAATGACAAATATGGTCATTCAGTCGCAGGTTGACTGGTCACTCCTTGGGAAGAGCGAAAATGGCAAGACGCTGACCCGGAAGCCTCCAATGGCTCTGCAAAGCCCTGAGACAGTTCAATGGATGTCTGAAGCGTTGCTGATGCATGTGGGCCGCCCGCTCACTCTTGACGGGCTTTCCGGTCAACCAACGATGTTTCCCTTCTCCTTCGGAGATAATCTTGGCTATGTGCTCTCGCTATCCGAAGCATTTGATGTACGGGCGGACAGCGCAGGTACTCGCATCGTTGGCTTGAAGGCTCGGTAGTCTGACGCCTTTTCAGCCGTTTAGTGGGATTTCCTTGCCGACCTTACCGGTCTGGGGGAACTACGCGGCGTTCAGATTGGGAGAGTGCCAGCCAATACCGCGTATGCCGACGCTCGCCGGTGCGGTTGAGCGCGCCCATCTCCACCAGATCCTGCAGATCTCGGGTTGTGGTGGCGCGTGATGTGCCGGTGATGGCGATGTAGTTCTCGGCGCTGAGGCCACCTTTGAACCCATCAGGCCCCTCGCGGAACATGCGCTCAATCACCTTGGCTTGTCGCTCGTTCAGTCGATCACGGAACTGGTCGTAGAACTTCGCCTTGGCGATGAAGAACGCGACCCGTGTCAGCGTCACCTGCTGCGCCTTCAGAACGATCTCGGCGAACCAGATCAGCCAGCCGGTTACGTCCAGTGTCTTCTGGTGGGTTTCGAGCTGGTCGTAGTAGGCTTTCCGGTCCCGTTCGATCGTATAGGCTAGCGCGATCAGGCTCGGCTGGCCGATGTTCTGCGCAAGGGACTTTTCCGCCAAGGCCCGGCCGAGGCGACCATTGCCGTCCTCGAAGGGATGGATGCTTTCGAACCAGAGGTGCCCGAGCGCTGCGCGGGTCAGAGCCGGCAGGGGCGTTGGACCGTCTGGCGCCGTTCGGTTGAACCAGTCGACGAACACGTCCATCTCGCCTTGGACCTGCGCGGAGGGCGGCGCCTCGAAATGCACCGTCGGCCGGTCGATGCGACCGGAGACGATCTGCATCGCGTCGGCATGCCGCCGATACGCGCCGATGGATTCGAGCCCGCGGTCATGTGCCAGGAGCATCCCGTGCCAGCGGCAGAGTGTGTCGTGGGTCAGAGGGGCGGCGTAGGTCGAGTAGACGTCGACCATCATCTCTGCGACGCCCTGTTCGCGCGGCCGTGATGGTGCGCCGTCGGCAGTCAAGCCGAACTGACGGCGCAGGGAGGATTGCACGCTGGACCTATCCAGCACCTCGCCTTCGATGGCGCTTGTACGCATCGCCTCTTCGCTCAGAAGATCGATGCGCAGACGGTCGCGTTCGTCGCCCGTCAAATAGCGGAAGGCACCAACAATCTCGCCGGATGACAGCAGGAACCGCCGTTCGAGGGCCTCGACGGCGGCGCTGTCAAAGCGAAAATTCGGCCAGTCGGGTCGTGTCCAGTTCCAGCGCATGAGCTATAGAATCCCTTTCTATAACTCACAATAATGCAGAATTATGATTTATGAAAGCGCGCTCTATGCATCACGTCCAGCGCTTGAGCTGGGGCGTACAGGCGCAGACCCACACATAACGCCGCATTTGTGCGCGTGTCAGGCTGCGGCCGAGATGGGTTCGTAGCGCACTTCAGCCTTGGCGGTGTCCAGCCAGGCGGGCTGCAGGTCGCCGTTGTTCCATTGGTAGAGGTAGCCCACCAGCGTGTCGGTTTTCTTGCAGAAGATGCGCATGATCGGTTCGCCTGTGAGGCGGGTTTCAGGGGTGTCGCGTTGCCCTTTAATCTGAGACG